>NZ_JAIQWX010000080.1 GCF_020164475.1 Pseudomonas sp. REP124
CTGATACACCGCCTTCGCGAGCAAGCCCGCTCCCACATTGGGTATGCGCCAAGCTCGGTCAGGCCGGCATCAACTCGGTCACCACCCGCCCGCGCTCCATGCGCACCAACTGGTCGGCCACATCGAAATAACGATCGTCGTGGGAGATCACGATGATGGTCTTGCCCAGTCGTTTCAGATCCGGCAGCAGCTCGGTGTAGAAGATCCGGCGGAAGGTCGGGTCCTGGTCGGCGGCCCATTCGTCGAACACCAGCACCGGGCGTTCTTCCAGCCAGGCGTTGACCAGCGCCAGGCGCTTGCGCTGGCCGGTGGAGAGGTCGGTGGTGGTGAAGCTGCCGTCCTTGACCCTGACCTTGTGGGCGATCTCCAGGCGTTCCAGGTACTTGTTGGCGTCTTCGGGGATGTGCGTTTCGCCCTGGACAACGTCGTCGAACAGGTAGTAATCGGCGAAGACCGTGGTGAATAGCTGGCGATAGTCATCGCGGTTGTGCGCGTCGATGGCTTCGCCGTTGACCCGGATCTGCCCCTGTTGCGGTGTGTACAGGCCCAGCAGCAGCTTGATCAGCGTGGTCTTGCCGCAACCGTTTTCACCGACGATGAAGGTGATGTCGCCCTGTTTGATCGACAGGTTGACCGGTCCCAGCTGGAACGGCGCGGCACCGTCCACCGAGGGGAAGGCGTAGCGCACGTCCGCCAGTTGCAGCTCCTGCACGGCGGGTTTGGCGTCGGCCTTGTCGCTGAGCAGCAGGTGCGGTTCCGGGGTGGAGAATTGCTCGGACAACTCGGCGATGCGGCGGAAGGCGATCTGCGCGCGACTGACGATCGGCAGGGTGCTGATCAAGTGTTCCAGCGGGCCTTTCATGTACAGCAGCACCAGCACGAAACCGCTCATCACGGTTTTGTCGGCGCTCGGCCAGAAGGTTTGCAGCGCCAGGGCCAGGCCGATCACCACGAAGAACAGCATCGAGCCGAAGGTCTTGGCGATCACGAAGGTGTTGATCGAGCGCACCTGGGTATTGCAGATGAACTCGGCAGTGCCCTTGATCCCCGAGCTGAACATGCGCTGGCGACGCGGGCGGTGGATGCGCAGTTCCTTGGCGCCTTCGGCGATGGCGTTGTAGTGCTTCTGCAGTTCGTCCTCGGCTTCCCGGGCGGCCATGAAACCCTGCACGCCCTTGCTCTGGGCGTAGGCCTGGATCGCGGTGCCGATGAGGATCGCGGCGACCATGATCAGGAACATCGGCCACGACAGGATCGCCAGGTAGCCCATGCAGCCCAGGGTCACGGTGACGGATATCGCCAGCGGCGCGAAGGCGAAGGCGAAGTCGCTGATGGTGTCGACGTCGTGGGTCAGCACCGGGATCAGGCGGTGGCTGCGGTAGCGTTCGATTTGTTCGATCGGCGCCGACAGCACCTTCTCGCCCAGCTGTTTGCGCAGCTTGGCGATGATGTGCTGGCCGACGTAGTTGGTGCCGATGTCCGAGCAGATCGAACTGGCCAGCGCCAACAGGCATAGCCCGGCAAACAGCGCGACCACGCCCTGGGTCAGGCCGCTGTCCGAATGCAATGCGTTGTTGATGGTCGCCAGCAACACCGTGACGCTCAGGCCACCGACCATGCCCAGGACGATGGAGGCGGTGACGATGAGTCGAAAGGGTTTGAGCAGGGCGAACAATTCGCCAATGGCGCCTCGGGTGGGCTGGGTCATGGAAGACAGTTCCTTGGGTCGGAAGGCAGATACCCAGTAGAACGTGTGGTCGCGGGGTTAATTTAGAGGGTGGACGACTGGTGGTGAGGGCGGGGTTTCATTCGGAATTTTCGGTGACGGACATGGCCTCTTCGCGAGCAAGCCCGCTCCCACAGTTGACTGCATTTTCCCAGGAAGAACGCGGTCCCCTGTAGGAGCGAGCATGCTCGCGATGCACGCAAGGCCACCGCGGAGTGTCAGGCAGCCAGCGTCATCGTTGACGACCATCGCGAGAAGGCTCGCTCCCACAGGTGTTGCGTCGCACGCCGGATTGCGCCATCCCTTGCAGGCGCAAGCAGGTCAGAGTTCGCGCACTACGCGAAAGCCCATCCAGTCGCCACGCTCCTGCGGGTACTGGCTGTTGCGGTTGCCCGAGCGGGAGAAGACCGGTGCTTCGCCCCAGTCGTTGCCGCGGATGCGCACGGTTTCGCAGTTGGCTTCCAGCCAGGCGCTGCCGTCGGTGGGGGCGCCGACGTAGTTGGGGTGTTCGCAGTCCTCGACCCATTCGTAGACGTTGCCGTGCATGTCGTACATGCCGAAGGCGTTGGGCGGGTAGCTGCCCACCGGCGAGCTGTAGCTGTAGCCGTCAGCGGGGCCGTAGGTGTTGGCGTGTTTGGCGATGCTGTATTCCTTGCCTTCATCGAACGGGAAGGGGAACGGGCCCTTGGTGCCGCCACGGGCGGCGTATTCGCGCTGGGCTTCGCTGACCATGCTGTATTTCTGCCCGGTCTTTTTCGACAGCCAGGCGACGTAGTTCTTCACGTCCTGGAAGTTCATGCACACCGCCGGCTGGCGCGGGCTCTGCGGGTAGCGCGGTTTGCTGGCGATGCACTCGCGGCCTGGGCGGGTGTCGCCGTTGGCGATGGTCACGCCGCTCTCCTTCACATAACTGTCCCACTCGCCGGCGGTGATCTGGAAACGGCTCATGGCGAAGGGTCTGGCGAAGGTGACGTCGTGCATCGGGCCTTCATCGGGTTCGCGGCCGACCTCATCGTCCGGGGTGCCCATGGTGAAGGTGCCGGCGGGGAGGACGACCATTTCGGGGCAGTTGCGGCAGTCTTTGAAGACTTTGCCGGGTTGGGGTGGGGTGGCGGCCTGGGTGGTGGTGGATAGGAGGGCTGCCAGAGCTGACAGAGCTAGTAGATTGAGGGTCATGAGTTATCTCGATCGAAGGAAAAATAGAAATGGGGCGACGGGATACCTGTGGTGATGGACCAGGCAAAAGGTGACCTGTGGCGAGGGGGCTTGCCCCCGCTGGACTGCGCAGCAGTCCCATCTTTTTGGGGCCGCTTCGCGACCCAACGGGGGCAAGCCCCCTCGCCACAGATATTGTGTTCGGCTTAACTGATCGGCATTAGGGCAAGCCCCCTCACCATAAGGGAACGCATTTCAGGGAAGGTTTTTCCGGTCATGCGGTTTTGTTGAGCAGTGCCATGAACCGGTCGATCTCGTTTTCGCTGTTGAGCAACCCAGGCGCAATGCGCACCACAGGCCCGGCGTCGCGTTCCACGGCGTCGCACACCACACGGTTCTGCATCAGCTCGGTGGCGACTTTTTCACAGCTCTGCGCCTTGACCCGAAAGAACGTAAACCCGGCGGACAACTGCGGACTCTGCGGTGTCACCAACTCAATCCGCGGCTGTTCCAGCAGGCGATTCTTGGCATAGGTATTGAGTTCATGAATCCGCGACTGTACGGACGCCTTCCCCAGATCCAGATGCAACTTGAACGCCTCATCCGCCGCCCACCGATGCTCGAAACTGTGATAACCGCCGGGAGTCATGATGGTCGAGAAGGTGGTCGCCTCGGAGAAGGTCGGAATGATCGGCGTTACGTCCTTCACCTCGGCCGAGCGCGCACAGATGATCCCGGTCCCACGCGGTCCGAACATCCATTTGTGGGTGCCGGCGATGAAAAAATCGCAGTGCATGTCGGGAAAATCCAGGTCCTCGACACCAAACCCGTGCACCCCGTCGACCACATAAAGAATGCGATCCTTCTCGTCGCGCTGGCGATTCAACTCCGCCACCAGCTTGCCGATCTCGCCAATCGGCAGCTTCACGCCACTGCCCGATTGCACCCAGGTCATGCCCAGTACCCGAGTCTCCGGGCGGATGCCGCTGGCGATCGAACCCAACACTTCATCCACGGAAATATCGCGGCTGTTCTCGAACAGCTTGAGCTTGCGCACCTGGGTGCCCTGGCGTTGCTGACGGAATTCCAGGGTGTAGTTGGTCGAGTAATGCTCGTGCTCGCTGACCAGAATTTCCTGATCCGGACGCACATGAATGCCGCCATAAATCATCGCCAGACCTTCAGTGGTGCTGCCGGTGAGGGCGATCTGCTCGGGTTTGGCGTTCAAATAGCGCCCGGCCCAGACCCGCACGTTGTGCTCGCGCTTCTCGGTCTCCTGCAGATCCCAGTCCATGGCGCGACCGGGGTTGCGGTCGATGCTGGCGCGGTGCAAGTCGATGGCGTTGCGTACCGGTGTCGGGTGCGACGTCACCAGAAAATTGGCGAAGTGCAGGTAGTCCGGGTCCTGATTGAACAGCTGGCGCAACTGCATCCATTTGCCTTTGGCCAAGGGCGGCGAACTGGAGGCCAGCGCCGGCAGGTTCACCCCGGCAGTCAGGGGCAAACCGGCGGCGAGAATGCCGGCCTGTTTGAGGAAGGAACGTCGGTTGGTCATGGCTTCGAATTCGCTAGGCAAAAGTGGCATCAGTTTTTAGCAATGGGTCTGGCGGATTTCTCGACCTGATCCCAGACCCGCAGGAAGTTGCCGCCCCAGAGCTTGGCGATGTCCGCTTCGCTGTAGCCGCGACTGATCAGCTCGGCGGTCACGTTGCGCACTTCGCTGACGTCCTTCCAGCCATCGAGGCCGCCGCCGTCGTTGAAGTCGGAGCTGATGCCGACATGATCGATGCCGATCTTTTTCACCGCATAGTCAATCGCGTCGCCGTAGTCCTTGAGGGTGGCCTTGGGTTCCTCGTCGACGATGGCGTAGAGCTCGCTGGCGTATTCGCCGAAACGCTGTTCGGGCCAGACGGTGATGATCGGATCGCCCGGCATCAGCGCCATCTCCAGGCCTTGCAACGGTTGCAGGTCGAAGCGCGCGCGCAGGGCGTTGAGCTTGTCCTGGGTGGCCTGGCTCAGCGGGCGGATGTAGGTGGGGAAGCCAACGATCTGCACCACGCCGCCGCTGTCCTTGATCAGCTGCATTTCCTGGTCGCTGAGATTGCGCGGAATGTCCACCAGGCCACGGGGCGCGGAGTGCGAGGCCACCATCGGTGTGCGGCTCAGATGCGCCACCTGTTCCAGGGCCTTGGTCGACATCTGCGATACGTCGATGATCACCCCGAGGTCGTTGAGGCGATGCACCGCCTGCTTGCCGATCTCCGACAGGCCGCCGAGGGCATCGCGGGAATCGTTGAAGAACGGCAGCGGCCGCGACGAGTCGGCCCAGGCGTTGTTGCCCACGTAGCTGAAGCCGAACATGCGCATGCCCCGGGCTGCCCATTTGTCCAGGGCGTTGAGGTCGTTGCCCAGCGGGTAGGCGTTGAGCATGCTCATGAAGATCGCGAACTTGCCTTCGCCGTGCAGGCGCCGGAAATCCTCGGGGGTGTAGGCGATGGCGACTTGGTTAGGGTAGTCGCGGACCATGGCGCTGATGATCTTGTAGCGGGTTTCCTGCTCGAAGCGAGCTTCTTCGATGAAGCCGGCGGTCGGGCGGTGCGGCGCGTTGGGGCCGTTCCAGATTTCCGGCCAGCCGAAGATCGTCAGCGCCGCGCCGGACAGTCGCCCGCGCCCGCTCTTGACCAGGTCGAACTGGCCGCTGCCGTCCTTGTCCGCCTCGTTGCCGGCGGTGCCGAAGTCCATCGGCACGGTGATGTGGCTGTCGAAAGAGAGCAGGCGCTCGTGCAGTTCATCGGCCTGTTTCATCACTTTGGCCGGGTAACCGGGGTTGCCTCTGAACCAGTAATCCCAGGCCGCGAAGCCCGCCCCGGCGCCGATCGCCAGGGCCAGCGGCAGGCCGATGAAAAGAGCCTTTTTCGAGCGTGGTGTAGTCATTGCCGTCTCAATCAGTTCGCCGTCGGGGTGCAGGCGCGGGGGCCTTTGCTATTTGGGGAGAACGAGTGGTCGGGCGCGGAATTTAGGCTGCGATCTTTTCCTGGCACCATAAATTTCCGCCGGCAACAAACGTTCTAGCTGGGATAAAGCCTGCTCCATGGCTGACACAGGTAGGGCAATGACGATTTCTCGACGATGGTTCATGGCGGGCCTGGCGCTGACCGGCGCGGCCGTGCCTGCGGCTTTTTATGGGCATCGCCAATGGACGAAACCGGACCCGACGATCACCCCCGGCGAGGCCTCGTTCGATGTCGCGGACGTGGCCGGCCAGCGTCTGGCCGACTCGCTGCGCGGTGTCTGGCAGATCCGTTTCGAAGGCCGCGATGCCGGGCTCGAAGGCCTGCCCGCGGACGGCCTGGAAGTGTTTCTCGACATCGGCCACAAGGGCCGCGGGCTGATCGGCTTTCTCGATACCGCCGAGCGACTGCGTTCCAGCGAAGCACCGCGTTATCAGGTGCTCGGCGATCTGGCCGGTGGCAAGCCGGCGCAATTGAGCTGGCGGCTGCTCAGCGCCAATGGCAGTTGCGATTACGAATTCAGCATGGCGCTGGACGAAGTCTGGGCCGCGTTCGGCAATGCCGGCAGCGGTTCGTTGAGCGGGCGGGTACTGGATCTGGATCGTCCGTTGATGCTGACCGCACAGGACAACCGCTTCATCGCCGTCAAGCGTGTGTTCCCCGAAGCCCGGGAGCGCACCGGGCTGAACGCGCCGCTATTGGCCTGGCTGACGTCGCCTGAACATCGCCTGTTTCATCAGCTCTGGCATGCCTCACGGGACAAATGGCACACCTTGCCTGAAGACAAGCGCGAGGCCCTGCGTGGCATCGGCTGGCAGCCCGGCCCACGAGACAAGGAGCGTGACGCCCGTGGCACGCGCAAGGATCGCAATGGCTCCGGCGTGGATTTTTTCTTCATGCACCGGCACATGCTCGGCACGGCGCGTTCGATTCAGGATCTGCCATCGTGGACGCAATTTCCCCTGCCGCAACCGGAACTGGCCCGGGATCGCATCGGCTTCGCCAATTATTTCGACAACCACGACGGCACCGCGCTGCCGCCGACCTGGCTGGCCGATGACGATGACGAGTACTCGCAGTGGGTCAGCGATATCAAGACCGCCGAGACCTATCACAGCAATTTCCAGGTCTGGGAATCGCAGTACCGCGACCCGCGTTATCTGTCGAAGCTGACGTTGGGGCAGTTCGGTTCCGAGGTGGAATTGGGGCTGCACGACTGGCTGCACATGCGCTGGGCCTCGGTGCCCCGCGATCCGTCCAACGGCCAGCCGGTGCCGTTCGCCCGGGATCCGTCGGACTTTTCCGCGCGATGGTTCGCGGCGGAGAACGACTTTCTCGGCGATCCGTTTTCGTCTCATGTGAGCCCGGTGTTCTGGCATTTCCACGGCTGGATCGACGACCGCCTGGAAGACTGGTTCCGCGCCCATGAGCGCTTTCATCCGGGGGAGGTCACGCGTCAGCAGGTCAACGGTGTGCCGTGGTTTGCGCCGGGGCGCTGGGTCGAAGTCGACGACCCCTGGCTCGGCCCGGACACCCACGGCTGCAGCACGACGCCGGGATTGCAGGCGGGCCGGTCGGTGGAAATGGACCCGGAGACCATGAAGCTGGCGCTGCGCATCACCTTTGGCGAGGATGAAAAGAAGCTCAAGGACCTGTTCCGCAAAGTGCCGCAAAGGCCCTGGTATGCCCGGCATTTGAAGGCCAAGCAGAGCCAGGCTTGATACCGAGTCATCGTTCATCGCGAGCCTGCTCGCGATGGCGGTGTGTCAGGCGACATGGATGCTGGATGTGCCGGCCTCTTCGCGGGCAAGCCCGCTCCCACAAGTTTTGCAGATGTGCACAACATCTGCGGCTGACACAAACCACTGTGGGAGCGGGCTTGCCCGCGATGGCGGTGTGTCAGGCGACAAGGATGCTGGATGTGCCGGCCTATTCGCGAGCAAGCCCGCTCCCACATTCGACCGCGTTTGTTCAGGATGAATGCGGTCAACTGTGGGAGCGGGCTTGCTCGCGAAGGCGGCCTGACAGGCGCCACATTCCTAACCATTCATCCATAACCCCGTGCAATGCAGGCCCTGCCGTTGATCGGAAAGCCCCAACGAACTGTCATTTCTGTCAGTAGGCACCGAGTGCTTTATACGGCCTGATATTCCTCCGAGCAGTTCAACTCTGTAAGAGGACATCTGTCATGACTTCAGCAGCCATCCGTTCCGGCTTCGTCGAGTCCGAGTCGCTCCCGGCGCCGAACATGTACTTTGCCGCGTCCCAAGCCACTCATCTTGTTGACAGCGTGCTTTATCCGGCAATGCTCCAGATGAGTCGCAACGGTCTGGTAGTAGGTTTCGAGAACATTGCCGGCGTGGAGGATGGCGCGCCGATGCAGGTGTGCTTGAGCAGCGAGAAGGGCACCACCGTCATAGAGCATCCCTACGAAGCGGCCGAAGCCTACCAAGGGGTTCGGGTAACCGATGAGCAGATTCTGCTTCATCAAGGCCAGCGGGTGACGATGACCTATACCGTGCCTGTTGGTGGTGTGGACACGCCTTCCTTGCCCGGCGAAATCACCGTTACCGAAGATACGCTTGACCTGGAAAAGCTTGGATACGCAGTGGCCGACGACGAAATCAACGGCGTGATCAAGCTTCATCTGATCGAAGCTCAAGGCGGCGCACGTTTTTCCATTCCTCCAATAAAGGGACTTTTTCGCGGATCTTACGTGAGCATATTTCTCAGGCATGGAGCGTCGACAATGTATGTTGGCCGGGTTATCTCGACCATACCGGAGCAAAAAATCGTAATCCAAATGCCCTTTCATCGATTCGCAGGGCTCTTGGGACAGACGGTTTCGTTTGGCTACTCAATCCAAATGCTGCGAGATGTCTTCTACAACCGTACAAGTCTCAACACCTTTACCGTTGAACTTTAACCCACTCATTTTCAGGGGACCGGGCTCAACGATCGCGCCCATTCCCCTGAGCCAACTCCCACCCCCCACCCAACGCCTTGTACAACGCAATGCTCGCCTGCAACCGCGCCAACCTCAGCTGCACATTCAGATCCTGCGCCGCATACAACGTGCGCTGCGTCTCCAGCACCGTCAGCAAATCCTCGGCCCCCGCCTGATAACGGCTCTGGGCAATATCAAACGCCGTCTGCGCCTGACTCAATTCCTCGGCCTGCCACTGCCGCTGCTGGTCCAGCCCGCGAATGCTGTTCAGCGCTTTTTCCACATCGGCAAAGCCGTTGATGATGCTCGCGCGATAGTCCTCCAGCAGCTCCTGCTGCCGGGCCGCGGCCTTGTCGCGCTCAGCGCCGAGGCGGCCGTTGTTGAACACCGGCGCCAGCAGCCCGGCGGTGAGGTTGTAGAAGGGGCTGCGCAGGATGTCGCCGGCTCGGTCGGCGCCGGAGCCGATCTCCGCGGTGAGGGTCACGGTGGGCAGCATGGCGGCGCGGGCGACGGTGACGTCGGCCTGGGCGGCGGCCAGTTCCGCTTCGGCCTTGGCGATGTCCGGGCGCCGGCTGAGCAACTGGCTGGGCACGCCGGCATCGATGGCTGGCCAGGTCAGTTGATCGAAACCTTCCCGGCCCAACTCCAGCGCCTGCACCGGACGGCCGAGCAGGGCGGCGAGGCTGATCTGCGCCTCCCGCGCCTGTTGCTGCACCAGCGGCAATTGCCGTTGCTGCGCCGCCACCAGACTCTTCTGTTGCGCCAGTTCCAGGGCCGTCGCCGAGCCTGAATCGAAGCGCGTCTGCACCAGCCGCAGCACACTGCGGGCATTGGCCAGATTCAGCTCGGCAATCCGGCTCTGCTCCTGCAACGACAACGTCTGCGTGTACCCATTGGCCACGCCACTGAGCAGCGTCAGCTCCACCGTCGCCTGATCGAACTCACTGGCCTGCAAGGCGAACTGCGCACTGTCACGGGTCGCCTGTTTGCCACCCCAGAAATCGATCTCATAACTGGCGCTCAGATTGGCATCGAAATAATCCACAGCCTTGTTGCTGCTGTCGGCATCCAGCTGGCTGTAGCCATTGCCGCGCAGCAGTTTCTGCCGGTTGGCGTTCGCCGCGAACTTCACCTCCGGCAGCTGCGAACCGCCGGCGACCACCGTCTCGGCCTGGGCCTGGCGCACCCGGGCGATGGCGGCGGCCAAGTCATAACTGCCGACCCGCGCCTGTTCCACCAAACGTTCCAACTGCGGGCTGCCGAAGCGATTCCACCATTGCGCGTTGCTGCGCGCGGCCGCCTGATCATGGGGCGATTGCCAGGAGGAAGGCGGGGCGATGCCGCTGTCCGGACGCGGGGCAGGGCTGCCGCAGCCGGCGAGAATCAAACACAGGGTCAACAGACTGAGGGACGGCTTCATCGAAAAATCATTCACTGGTAAGGGCCGTGACCGGATCGAGTCGGGCAGCCTTGCGGGCCGGCATGAAGCCGAAGACGACACCGGTGACCAGCGCGCAGCCGAAGGCGCCCAGCACCGCTATCAGGGAAAACGCGACGGCGACTTCGCTGAGGATCAACACGCCGCCGACGATCAGCGCCAGGGCGATGCCGGTCAGCCCGCCGACCACCGAAAGCATCACCGCCTCGGTGAGGAATTGGCGCAGGATGTCGCGCTGACGGGCTCCGGTGGCCATGCGAATGCCGATCTCGCGGGTCCGCTCGCGCACGGTCATGAGCATGATGTTCATCACCCCGATGCCGCCCACCAGCAGCGAAATCGCCGCGATCGAACCGAGCATCAATGACAGGGTGTTCTGCGTGCGCGCTTCGGCCTGGATCATCGCCGCGTTGTTGGTCAGCTCGAAATCCTTCTTGCCGTTGTGCAGGCGCAGCGTCAGCTGTTCGATGGCCTGCTCGGTCTCCTTGACCTTGCGCGCATCGGCGGCGGCAATCGCGATGTACTCCGGATTGTGGGTGCCGAACAGGCGCACGCTGGCGGCGGAGTAGGGGATGGCGATGCGGTCGTCACTGTCGGAGTCGCCGGAGCTGGCGCCTTTTTCCGCCAGCACGCCGACCACCTGGAATGGCACGTTCTCGATCAGGATGTACTGGCCGATGGGGTTGGCCACGTCCTTGAGCAACTTGGTGCGGACCTTGTGGCCGATCACCGCCACCGCCGCGGCGTTGCGTTCGTCGGCCTCGGTGAAGTAACTGCCTTCGACCACCGGCCAGTTGAAGATCGCCGGGAAGTTGGTGTCGTTGCCGCCGACGTAGCTCAAATGATCGAGGTTGCCGAAACGCACCCCGGCTTCCTGGCCGTTGACCGGCATGATCCGCGTCACCTGCGGCAGACTGCCCACTGCCCGGACTTCGTCCAGGGTGATGATGCCCTGCGGCGTTCGCGGATTGGGTGCCCAGCCGCTCAGATAAATGATGTTCGAGCCGAAGGCGCCCATCTGCGCCATGACCTGGCGTTTGCTGCCTTCGCCCACGGCGAGCATCACCACCACCGACGCCACGCCGATGATGATCCCGAGCAGAGTCAGGGCGGTGCGGAACTTGTTGATCCACATCACCCGCCAGGCCGCTTGCACCGCATCGACCAGCTCGCCTTTCCAGGCACCGTTGGCTTGCGCGCCTTCGTTCAGGCGCTGGCGCAAATCCACCGCCTGCAACGCACCCGCGTTGGCCGAGTGCTGGACTTCCGGGTTGTCCCGGGCGCTGTCGCTGATGATCAGGCCGTCGCGGATTTCGATGATGCGCTTGGCCCGCGCCGCCACTTCGCGGTCGTGGGTGATCAGGATCACCACGTGGCCCTGGCTCGCCAGTTCGTCGAGCAGCGCCATGACCTCCTTGCCGCTGTGGCTGTCGAGGGCGCCGGTGGGTTCGTCGGCGAGGATGATGTGGCCGCCGTTCATCAGCGCGCGGGCGATGGACACCCGCTGCTGCTGACCGCCGGAGAGTTGATGCGGGCGGTTGCCGGTGCGTGTGGCAAGTCCCAGGCGTTCGAGCAGGGCGGCGGCGCGGGCATGGCGTTCGGCGGCCGGGGTGCCTGCGTAGATCGCCGGCATCTCGACGTTTTCCTGGGCCGAGCCGGACGGGATCAGGTGATAGCCCTGGAATACGAAACCGAAGGCTTCGCGGCGCAGCCAGGCCAGTTCGTCGGTGTCCAGCGCGGCGACATTTTCCCCGGCGAAGCGGTACTCGCCCGAGGTCGGGCGGTCGAGGCAGCCGAGGATGTTCATCAGCGTCGATTTGCCGGACCCGGAGGCGCCGACGATCGCCACGAATTCGCCGGCATGGATCGACAGGTCGATGCCACGCAACACATGCACTTCAGGCGCGTCGCCACCGCCGTAGGCCTTGCGGATGTCCTGCAGTTCAATCAAAGGCGTCTGCATTCAACCGCCACTCCCGTCGGCCGGGCCGATCAGCAGGTGATCGCCTTCCTGCAAGCCGTCGAGGATCTGCACCCGCAGCCGGTCGCTGATGCCGGTGCGCACCGTGCGTTGTTCGATGTTGCCGTTCTGCGCCACCACCTGGGCCGTCTGTTGATCGGCCTGGCTGCCGGCTTGCAGGGCCGCGATGGGGGCGGTGAGTACGTTCTGCGCCTGGTCGGCGACGAAAAAGACCTGGGTGGTCATCTCGGCCATCAGTGCGTTGTCGGCGTTGTCCACGTCCAGCAGCACGGTGTACAGCACCACCCGGGCGCTGCCGCTTTTGCTGGAGCTGGCGGGGCTGCCGCCGCCCTGGCTGGTCTGGTCCAGCGGTTTGGGCGGCACCGGCAGGATCTGCCGCACCGTGCTTTTCCAGCGCCGGGTGCCGCCGCTCAAGGTGGTGAACCAGGCGTTCATGCCGGGTTTGACGTGGCCGATGTCGGCTTCGGAAACCTCGGCCCACACGGTCATCGGCGACAGGTTGGCGATGCGCAGGATCAGCGGGGTCTGTTGCTGGGCGTTGAGGGTCTGGCCTTCGCGGGCGTCGAGGGCGACCACGGTGCCGGACATCGGCGCGTAGATCCGCGTGTAGCCCAGTTCGGCCTGATCGCTGCGCAGGCTGGCCTGGGCCTGGCGGATCTGCGCCTGGAACATGTCGATGCGCGCCTGGGTCGCGCGCAGTTCGGCCTGGGCGGTCTGCACGTCTTCTTCGCGGGTGGCGCCGCCGGCCTTGAGATTCTGCTGGCGCTGGAATTTCTGCCGCGCCAGCTCGTGCTGCGCGCGCTGTTCTTCTAGCTGGGCCTTGAGGTTCTCGATGGAAAAACGCCCGGCGTCGAGCTTGGCCTGCTGCGTGGACGGATCGATTTCCACCAGCAGCTGGCCTTCCTTGACCCGGTCGCCGACTTCCACATGAATCTTGTGGATCTGCCCCGACGCCTGAGCGCCGACGTCGACATAGCGCCGCGGTTGCAGGGTGCCGAGGGCGGTGACGCTGCTTTCGATATCGCCACGGCTGACCTGCACGGTGGCAAAACTGTCGCGCCCCGGCGGGAGGATCTGCCAGGCGGCGACGGCGACAACGGGGATCAGGCTGAGTGCGACAAGCAGGGCGCGTCGGGTCTGACGGGGACGTTTCATGCAGGGTTCCGGCGAAGGGGTGGCCCGTCGTTCGGGACGGGGAGCTGTCCACTAAACGAGGCAAGTGGCGGTGAATTTAAGTGACGAAATATCGCGTAACACCTACCCCTGTAGGAGCGAGCATGCTCGCGATGGAGGCCCGGACACCGCGGGCCATCAGACTGCCAGCGTCATCGTTGACGACCATCGCGAGCGTGCTCGCTCCTACAGTCATTCGACTATTTGTCGGCCAATACAAAGCAACGCTTTAAATCTATATGAGAATTACTATAAATTACGCACTTCAAATTGCCACTATCGCGCCATTGCCTGTTTTCGGGTCGATCGCTCGGCTCAAGGACACAAACCGCACCCGTGCGGACGGGAGTCATGTTGGAAAACTACTATCGGGAGCTGGTGTGTTTCCTGAACGCCAAGCTAGGTAGCCGCGAGGTCGCCGAAGATGTGGTGCATGACGCTTATCTGCGCGTGCTGGAACGCTCCAGCGACACGCCGATCGAGCAGCCCCGGGCATTCCTCTATCGCACCGCGCTGAATCTGGTGATCGACGATCACCGGCGCAACGCCCTGCGTCAGGCCGAGTCGCTGGACGTGCTCGACACCGAAGAGCGTTATTTCAGTCCCTCTCCTTTAAGCAATCTCGACCACGGCCAGCGCCTGGACATGCTCCAGCGCGCCCTGGCGGAACTGCCGGCGCTGTGCCGCGAGAGTTTCATGCTGCGCAAACTCGACGGCCTGTCACATCCGGAGATCGCCGAACGCCTGGGGATTTCCAAGGCGCTGGTGGAGAAGCACATCGTCAATGCGATGAAGCATTGCCGGGTGCGGATGCGCCAATGGGATAACCATTGATTCGCGCTGAAGCGTCGAAACGTTAAATTTTATTTCACTGTCCTCGTTCCCTTCATCAACGACTTGCTGTCCTGCTCAAAGGCCGGTCAGGTCACTTCGGCTTATCCCCACCGTCGGGGTTCATCCAGAGGACACTGGAAATGACACAGGCAATTGCATCGCCCCTCGTTCACGACCTGATCGGCGTCGGTTTCGGCCCTTCGAACCTGGCACTGGCCATCGCGCTGCAGGAACGCGCCTCGACCCTCGGCGAGCTGGATGTGCTATTTCTCGACAAGCAGGCCCAGTACAGCTGGCACGGCAATACCCTGTCGACCCAGAGCGAACTGCAGATTTCCTTCCTCAAGGACCTGGTGACCCTGCGCAATCCGACCAGCCCTTACTCCTTCGTCAACTACCTCAAGGCCCACGGCCGCTTGGTGGACTTCATCAACCTGGGCACCTTCTACCCGTGCCGCATGGAGTACAACGACTACCTGCGTTGGGTCGCCGCGCAGTTTGAAGACCAGAGCCGTTACGGCGAGGAAGTGCTAACCATCGAGCCGGTGCTGCACAAGGAGCAGGTCGAGGCGCTGCGGGTGATCTCCCGGGATTCGACCGGGCATCAGCACGTGCGCACCACCCGTTCGGTGGTGGTCAGCACCGGCGGCACCCCGCGCATTCCCGAGGCGTTCAAGGCGCTCAAGGGCGATGCTCGAGTGTTCCACCACTCGCAGTACCTGGCGCAGATGGCCAAGCAGCCTTGTGTGAACAACCAGCCGATGAGCATCGCGATCGTCGGCGGCGGTCAGAGTGCTGCCGAAGCCTTCATCGATCTGAACGACAGCTTCCCGTCGGTGCAGGTCGACATGATCCTGCGCGGCTCGGCGTTGAAGCCTGCGGACGACAGCCCGTTCGTCAACGAGGTGTTCTCGCCGGAGTTCACCGACCTGATCTTCAACCAGGAAAGCAGCGAGCGCGAGCGGCTGGTCAATGAGTACCACAACACCAACTACTCGGTGGTGGACCTGGACCTGATCGAGCGCATCTACGGCATTTTCTACCGGCAGAAAGTCTCGGGCATCGACCGCCATGTGTTCCGCACCCTGACCACCATCGAAAAAGCCACCGCCAACGAGCGCGGCATCGAACTGGCGGTGCGCAATACGGCGACCGGCGAAATCACGGTTCATCACTACGACGCGGTGGTCCTGGCCACCGGTTACGAACGCCAGATGCACCGCAAACTGCTGGCGCCGCTGGAGCAGTACCTGGGGGATTTCGAGGTCGACCGCAACTACAAACTGATCACCGACGAGCGCTGCAAGGCCGGCATCTATATGCAGGGCTTCTGCCAGGCCAGTCATGGCTTGAGCGACACCTTGCTGTCGATCCTGCCGATTCGCGCGGATGAGATTGCCGGGTCTTTGTATGACCATGGCAAGAAGCGTGGGCACAGTCGGTCGGTGGTGGATTTGTTGTTGGCGACTGCGAGCTGATCTTTTCGGTGTCTGACAGGCCTCATCGCGGGCAAGCCCGCTCCCACAGGGATCTTCGGTGGACACAAATTGTGTGGCAGAAGATAAAACTGTGGGAGCGGGCTTGCCCGCGATGAGGCCTTTAAAGGCACCACAAAACCCCATTCCCTTTACGTTTCACTGTCAACCGAAAATTCGGCTCTGATTTATAAGGTTTTTTTCTGCGGAAAATGGACAAAAATTTCACAAAAACTGTATTGACGCGTTAGGTACTCAGGACCAGACGAACTGGCGCTCAGCGTAGCGGTAGAGTGCAGCTGCGGAAAGGGCTTGTGAAGGTCTTTCGACGAGGGGATTTTGAACCTATATGGCATGTGTTTTAATGGCTACATTAGTCCGTACGGACTTGCCCGATTTTGTGTTTAAGCTTTTTTAGTCTGCATTATGACCAGCGATAGTTTATCGTTTTAGCGCTCCGAAATCGCAAAAGGTATTAAGGAATTTTTACGAAATGGATACACCTAAAAACTATCTTGGAGTAACCCTCGTCAGGCTTGAACATCTATGACCTGCGAAGTCATCATGCGAGAGGTGAATGGTTATAGTTTAATCTGGATGTGTTAAACGATAGTGGTGATCGAAAAATCGAAGACGTCATGATGTTTTGGGTAATCAATATCCTAGATTACCTTGTGAGGAATCCAGTTCTCTGATTTTCATATTTTATCCTAGCCCTCGTAATTAAATGTAGCGATATGATAAGAGGTTTTTGGGGGGTAGATCACGCTATCGGATTATGAATTTCCGAGTTGGTTTAACAGTTTATTGAAATCGGACCTGAGGAGAAATGTTTTGCCTGTAAGTTCTTTCGGGAGCTGTGTGGCTGGAACTATCTCTCTAAATCTCAGTAGTCGGTATATCATCCTATTCCTGCCGATGGACTTGTTTGCCGTTGGCAATGAAATGTATTCGCTTAAAAATTCGGAAAGCTTTTCCATACTTTCTGGAGTTAAATACGTGTTCTTTCCATATTTAATTGTTTTTAGAAAATTAGTTTTGAGGAAGGTGCTGATAAACCAGTTCAGGGATACGTCAAATTTTCTACAAGCCTCATTTAGTTGAGTTAGTCGATCTATGTAAGTCAAATTTTCATAGAGGTTGTCTTTTTGGTTTTTTTGTGGTTTGTCCGCCGCTATCGATCCATATTTTGTAGCTTGTTCATGATTGAGGATGCCCGCTTTCTCTAAATCTGAAATACGGTAAAATATTGTGCGCCCCTTATGTTGTGCATCACCGAGAGCAGGTATATTCAATCTGCTCAAGAATTTTTTTACACTCCACCATCTTACTCCACACCATTTGGCCGCTGTTACAATGTCCACGTGTGTTTTAAAGAAGTTTTCCACTTTTTCCACGTCAGCAAATATTTTGCTCACATGATTATCACCTTGCGCCGCCAAGTCTCCGCTTTTTATTAACTCATAGATGGTCAAGGTTTTCAGGTGCAGCTTTCTGGAGGCCTGCTCAATAGTTAGCCTATTTTCGGTTTTGCTTATTTGTTCTTTAACTAGGTTCTCTACGTCTTGTAAAGAGAATATCCAAATTTTGGATTGGCCTGGCGGGCCACCTACTACGGGATAAACGCCGAGGTCGCTCAATATGGCCCTCGCCGCAAGTTTTGATACTCCGATAATTTCAGCTGCGGCGGCTAAAGTTAGGTGATTTTTTTTATAATCGTCAAGCTCCGTTTTTAAAAGTAAAATGGCTTTTCTAGGATGGTTTACATATTTTCTAGGGTGTAGGATACCGGCATTAATCAAAATTGGTAGTACGTAATTTTTAATTTTGTAATCTATGCTAGCATCAGTCATAGTGGAGTAAAGGTGTAGGTCGAGAGGGTTAATTGAATCATATGCGACTTGGTTAGTCCCATTCGTCTTACTAGGAATTATTTGTCCCTGTATGATGCTGAATAATAGGTCGCTGTCTTTTTTTTGTAACAAGATGGAGCGAGATACTCCTGGTATACCCACGGGGTATATGTTGTTCTCTTTCATGAGATCAACGATCTTAGGCCTACTTAGGGCTGCTCTTGCAGCTAGCGAATCAAGAGCTTCATATTGGTTTGAGAATTCCTGTAACTGTCCAATGGAAATTCGATGACTGCAGCCTTTCAATTTTATAGTTCTTAGAAAGCCAGCTGCGATTAGCTTTCTAAAACATGTAAGGTTGATACCAAAATTTATCGCCGCGGTTTGCAAGTCGATGCTTTCAGCTTCAAGAAGTGAGCGGGGTTTAGAGGTTTTTATTTCCTTTATCTTTGCAAAAATAATTATGATCTCCGAATCGCTTAAAGTCGCGTTTTTTTCTTTGTCCCAAATTGGCAATGTCTGTGATATTACTTGACTAAAGATTTTAGTCCCCATGTGAGAGCCGCGACGTACTTGGCTGCGCGTTAATATGAATGGATTTATAAGATGGTTTGTTGAATTGTATTTTTCAGTCGAATGTGGTGGTGGCTTAGATGTGGTTAGATTGTTTTCAATGCAAAAAGTCTCGCACGTTTTTTTTACAGTCTGGCTTTGAAATAACGTTAGTTTTGCACAAATTGCTTCATTTGGTATGTGAGGGAATCTTTTTTTCATGCTCTCGAGATAGTGTTTGATTCCGGGGGCGTCTTCATTGACCAAGCTGATTGCTGTTTCAATAGCAAGACGGTTTTCAAAAGTTTCAGGGTGTTCCCGGTTAAAGTTTAATGTCGCTAGGTTTTGGCATAACTGATCGAATTGTTTTTGTTTGTGCTCTCTGAATAATGATAATATATATCGCTCAGGTGCTGCATCTTCCGGAGTGCAAGTTGGGCTTATCAGCCCGGCTTTGCAGTTATTACACTTATCGGTCAGTGGATTAATCCATTGAAGGCGTGCGCCGCATTCAGGGCAATGGGTTAGGTACTTACGATTATGGTAAGGGCAATTAACTGAAAAATTCAGGTCTTTCATGAAATGCTCATGCTCCTCCGCCCAACACTCCGAGCAGAAGAAATTGTACTTCCATCGAATTAGATTTGGTTTGACTTGTAAATTGTCGACTTGATGGGGTATTTGCTTGCCGATTAAAACTGTCGGTTGATAAAATCCTGATAGAAATTTTGGCGCGTGCTGGTGAGCTCTGGATGCTATCCATCGCGGCAGTGCCCCCTTTGTGGTTAAACATGTGCCTTTCGAATAATCTGGTACGCCCAACCGATTGAACTGCCTCTGATTCACGCATCCATGATGTACTGCAAATCGCTTCAGCAGACTGGTCGGGCTTTCTTCAGCACGAGGGAAAGGAACATAAACGAGTTCTTTCATGATGCGAGTCTATAAAGTTTCAACTTTGCGATTGCCTGGGGTGACGAAATTACCCGCAGATTATCTGCTAGGTCGAACGCAAATGGATTGGCTTCTGTGAGTGACTGTTCAAGAGTAAGTTCATCGCAGGCGAAAGCAAAGTCTTCCTTTGTAAGTCCTCTGTGAATATTCTGTGAAAGGCATCGTTTTAATGCGATATAAAGTATTTTTTTCAACCAACCAAGGCTTCCAGACGTGGCGATGAACAAAGCGGCAGTAATTGACGGGGTCTGCAAGTGATCTTCGTTCTGACACCCGATCAACTGTTCGATCGCTAGATCCAGATTCTGTAACATGAGGGAATACTCAGAATGTATATTCCCATCGTACGTAAAATACTCAAGATTGGCCTGATAAGGAAAACGAGATGCGAACGCGCCAACGTAAGATCTAATTTTTACGCATTCCTCGGTTCCACAGATAATGACGGGCTTGCCTAGCTTGTTGACAAATGATGTTATCCACCCAAGTGTAGGGACATGGATTCTTTTAGCGGCACCGATGCAAAGCCGCTGGATTTCATCCAGGAATACCAGTTCGACGTGTTTTTCTTTGAGCAACTTAATTGCTTGTGCAGTCATTTCCTCCCCGCTTCCGACGGGTTTCTCGATGCCAAACTCCAACAGCAGTGCCCTAGCCAAGCCTTTTACAGTGACCTCGTTAGGGACTTCGAAATACATAACAGGTTCGCAGAGTCTTACTTCGGCATTGGTCTCGAGTTCATAATTGGATTCAAACATCGATTTTATTTGTAAACATAGGGAAGTCTTGCCTGCCCCCGTCCATCCGCATAGGACTGCGCCATAGGGCCTTTGAGTAATGCGGGTATCTTCGATGGCATTTAGTAATTTTGAGTGTGCCTGGTTATAAGCAGGAAAGTTAATCCTGATTTCCTCAAGGTCCAACAGAATGCGATTGCGAGTGAATTCGTCCATTTCAATGATGCCCCTTCGAAACGGTGAAGTCCGCTGGTGTGTTGGGGTTATACTCAGGCTGCGTAACACGTGGTCTGGCTACGGTAGCCGGAGGGGATTGGGCAGCCATCAATTGTTCAAAGTCTGTAAGGTCGTGTTCCAGCATCAGAGGCTGCGGTAATGGCTGGCGTGTGGCATTGGCATGAGCGATCTTCCAAAGCAATTGTGTTTTTGCTTCGGCGGTTGTGCACCGTGATCTCGCTTTGCGTACTGCCTTGCGTTGGGCCCAGATTTTGTGATGAAAATCCAAGGTCAGCCCATTTTGATACTCCGGGTGCAGTGGATTCAGAGGTTGGATCTCCAGTGGATGCAGGGGATGGCATAGCCAGGCATTGCCCACATCACAGGGATCAAAATAAAGAAGGAGTTTTTTTACCTTGGGCCGCAGCTCCGCAAGGTAGCTAACGGCTGGTCCCCACCAAAGAAGGTTGTCGTGACGCACGCGACCGCTACTGTGTGGTGTCACCTCGGCACTCCGCCAAAAAGCGCGGCGTAAATCCTGTTCTGAATAGCGGTGCGGTTTAAATTGCTGACTCAGTGCAGCAGACCACGCTTCGTTGGGGGACATGCCTAATGTTGAGTGTTCGTCCGCGTGGTAGATATCCAAGAACTCCGAAAACAAAGTACGCACATCCTCCAGGGTGTAGATGGCGTTGCCCTCGGCGTCATAGCGAGCGCTTACCTTGGAGTTTTGAAACGTTGTCCCCCGCATGCGATGTTCGATCTCTGTAGCCCAGGTTTTGAAGACTGCCTCCACATGGGATTTTTCATCGGGTTCCCCTGGTTGGCAGTAGGACACCTCGGCACCCAACAGCCACAGGACCTTTCTCAAGGCATTGGCTATCCACTCGGGGCCGTTGTCGAAGACATAGAGCTCGGCGACACCGCCATGAGGATTGTCGAGGCTCATGGATTTTTTGAGTGCAATTTCTGTGGTATCCAGCGACGCTGGGTTGAATGAAATGTGCCAAGCAATGATGTAGCGGGTTTTGACTTCGATGAAGAGGGTTAAGATCGGTTTACCGATCGATTTACCGTTTTCATTGACGAGAAAAATATCCAATTGGCGGGTATCGGCCTCAACCAGTTCGAACAGCCTGTCAGGCTCTGGCGTCGACGCACCCCAATAGTGAAGTTTTTTGGCTGCCTTGGCGCCGCATTGGTGGCGAATGGTCTCATGCGAATCAATTTCACAAATGATGCGGTACAACGTACTTTCGGATGGAATACGAAATTGTTCATTTTCTGCACGGCGGAGATTCAGATGTTCGAGCATCAACCGGATGCTACCGATCAACCCAGTTTTGCTGAATGGAGTTTTCGTCCAGTAATAGGTAGCGATGTTAAACTTAATCAACTCTTGGACTTCGCGCGGCTGATGCGAAATGTGTTTGTTGATGGGTCGAAAAGTATTAGGTAAGAGAGCAACACAGTTATTTCCCGCACAGAGATACGCACGCTTCCAGTCCCAAAGAGTGGTGTAGCAAGGGGCTTTATGCGGCCCCAGCTCTTCGACCATTTTTTCGATCAAGTCGGGAAAGGTTTTGCGGGTGACTGAACCCGTCCGTGCGTTCAGGACAGCGTGAACGTAGGCGAAGCGCACCTCCAGTTGCCGTGCCTCCTTTTTCGGTAGACGGGCGATGATTTTGTTAGCATCCGTCTCAATTGGCGCTTCTTGGACCTTTATAAATTTTCCTTGTGCGGCAGCGCGGTTTAGCATTGCTCGATACTGGTAAACCACTTGCGGAGGACCGTAGACGGAGCGCAGTTGAACTCTCTGGTCGTCGACCTCCATGACTTGGTAATCCTTACCGCAGTAGTGGTATCGCTCACCGGCACGAATAGAGTCAACACGAAGCATGCTATATGTCCTCCACTGAAGTATCAGTATCGGGTGATAGGTTTTGGACAGCAGAGCGAAGCAAGTTGTCCGAGCAGCAAGATATCGGCATGCCTTCGGTGCCGCTGACTGGCTCTGCGCGAAGTTCTATATGAGCCAACCTAGAGAACTGGTCTCGAACGAGATCGGGATAAGTCTTGCGGGCAATCCAATCTTTGTACCTCAGCAACGCGTTGACATAGGCAAAGTGCCGCTCCATTTCTACTGTTTGTTTTATTCTCAGGCGCGCAACGATTGTTTTCGCACCGCTGGCAGGCGTCGTTTTCTGCATCATTACTAGTATACTTTTACGTATATTCGAGGCAGCGCTGCTGAGCCCTGTTGGGGACATTTCGCTGACTATGGATCGAGCACAGTTGAACGCGCTCGTCTGTGATCTGCAGAACCCTGAAACCGTACGATCGAACAAAAATCGCTTGCCAATTTGGGGAGGAGGGATGCCGCGCATGTCATTCGGCCTCTACCACAGTTTCAAGGCTGAATCGGCAATCCAGATTGGCTCTGACCTGTTGATAGAACAGGGCGTAGGCGATGTCTTCGGGAGGATGTCCGGCGGTGAGCAAGCTATGCACCGAGGTCTCCGGTTTTTCTCCACTTAGGATGGTGTTCCTGACGGCAGTCGCGCCGCTTGGCGATCCTCTGAGCGCATGGTGGTATAGGTATCTCAGGTTCTGGGTTTTCTGTGCCTCGCAGATTTCCGAGAGTGTGATGAGTTCGAAAAAGACTCCAGCCTCACTAAATTGCCGACGTAGATCCGCCAATCTGCGTTTTTCATAGGGGTGGATGACGCTGGTCGGTTTGCAGAGCTCATAGAAAACGATGCGTGCATCGTTAAATATCGAGCAGAAGTCCGGACGGTAAATCCGGCCAGTTTCCTTGAACTCGAGTCGACAGGGACGACTGGCGTATCGCGTTATCCTCGTATCGAACTCCAGATGGACGCAAAAGTCGGAGTGTTGCAAAGCAGTGCAACCAATGGGCGCCTGGTTTTTACGGGATGGGAAGTGAGTGACGCGCGCATATCGCCTGCCCGTGGTCAATTCACTACGTGGTGAAAGTGCGACGGTGGGCGGAAGAAACTGGGCCAGGTTGAGTTCCATGTGGACCTCCGAGAGCCAATGGGCTGGATAGCTCATTCAGCGACACGCGGTTTTCAAGGAAGAGGCAATACCCGGCGTGTCTCAGGTATGGTGGCCACTGCTTGGCCTCTCAGCGAAACGATTGGCCATGCGTGCTGTTGTCCTTTTCTAAATATGGGGTGGACAAATTCTCGTAGTGTTACTGGATCGAGGAGAGCCACTACATACGGACTGGAACGGGTAACACCTATCTATGAGCACAACAAACGCTAGAGAAATAGGGCAAGTTCCGTTGAATATGAAGGCTCTGAAGATCCCCACACACTACGGTTACGACCTGCTCGAACCGCTGTCATCTACACGAGCTTGTGCTTCAGGTCCTTCTTTGTCTTCGCAGACTGTCGCCGAACAGTTTCTGTTTTGTCGCCATCTTCTGTTGCTTACGGTTCATAGCGCGCTGAGCCGCTAAAAAGGCACAGCACCCATCTGCCTGAAGCGATCCTCTAAAACTCCACAGTCATGACGCCCGTTTTCCAAATGATGTTGGAAGCTGAGAGCGGCGCACCCGCGGTCGTTGACGGCATTCCATGCCCTGATGGCAAGGCGGTCACGGAACCTCGGCGTGCATGTTCCAACTACTTTCGACCTGATTATTACCAAACTCGCGCCGAAGAAAAACCTACCTAAAATGTGACATCAAATTTTTTGATCCAATTAATTTGTTAAAAATCAGTTGGCTACGAAGGCCGTCCCGCTGAAAAATTCAGCATTTGGTGTACGCCTGTCACAGGAGGCCCCCTCGTCGGTCCTGGCTGCATCACCGACATGTTGTAGTACTACAGCAGAGGCGCTCGTCGGTCCTGCTGCATAACCCACATGTTGTAGTACTACACTTCAGGAACACTCAGTGTGAGGGGACAGCTCATGCACCCGTTAGGCAAAGTGTCGACAAATGTGGAGACTTTGCGGGGGCACGCGCTGATATCCGCCCTGGCGACTAACGCTGGGTGCGCTCATACCCCGTATGCGTTGGCCGCGTGGCAGGATCGAAAGAACCCTTCCGCGTTTGAAAAAGAACCTGTGCCATGGGGTCTGCTGAAAGTGTGGAGCCAGCGATTCCTGCGGCCGGTTGTACACGCCAAAACACGGGAGGCGTGGTTTGAGGAGTTCAATGACCTTTCCGTGGCCTACGACAATCTCTTGTGGTTCACTTTGAGTTTTCGAACACCAGACACGGCGTTCGATACCTGCATCTCACTCTTTCAGTTAAACGATGAGCCTTTGACGGATCATCATGCCTTGTCGATGCCGCTGCTGTTTGAGTGTCCTGATTGGACTCAACTGGGTTATCTGATTTGCTATCTCAGGTGCCAGGAAGACAGTTCCCCTCTTCAGAGTGCCTGGACCATCAAGAACTTTTTTCCATTCTTTGTTTTGTCGTGCCTTCGACCGCCATGCCGTTGCATTGCGGTCGAGCTGTATGAGCTGTTGGATGAATTGATTGAGGTTAATCGTTTGGAAGTAAGCCCGAGGATATGGCCGCGAAATAGTGCGGAGTTCTCGGCTTACCTTACCGCTTTCGACGAGTTGGGAGATAACCTGATTGCCAAGCAATATGTCAGTGAGTGGGGAGTCGAATGTCTGATCTGGCTCTGGCAGTTGGTGGAGCGGCGGAATCTGTCTTTTTTAAAAACGATCAACCGAGCGTTGCATGACACATCGCGGCCGGCTATTCCCCATGGTTTTCAGGAAAGAATCACCGCCGCAATTGATCACCATCGGCACACGGCATTAGGCATCGATGCCGACGCACTGTCTTCCGTGGCAGTGCCCTCAACTGTAGTTAGTGCTACCGTTACTGGCGGTGTTGTGTGAGCGCAACGGAGCGCAATTTTCATGTCGTAGCTGGAGTTAGACTTGCGCAGCGGGTGCCAATTGGCGCAAGAGTGTTTGCAGCGTTTCAATTTGGCGTGCTTGCTCGCGGATCTTGCGACCATCCTCGCGGCGCCGCAGCAGATATGGTTTGACATGCTCCCGTAACACGGCGTGCTCGGTCTGCAATTGTTGCAGTGTCACGGTCAACACTTCATAGGATTGCTGAGCGTGGTGGAGGTCGTTGAGTTGCGCACGCAACTTTGCCTGCAATGCTCGATGCTCGTTGAGTAGTCGCTCATGATCGCGGTACACCTTGACCAGTTCTTCTTGTTTGACGGATTGCACGTTCTGCAAGGACCGCAATTCCTGGCGAAGCTGCTGAGTCTGCTCATCGTGGCGACGCAGCTCCTGTCCGCGCTGGGTCAGTTGTTCCTGTCGATAGTGCTCAAGTCCTTCGCGAGCATGCTGGTGTTTGTCCTCCAACGATTGCAGTTGCTGGGCTCGTTCTTCAAGGATCTGTTGCTGGCCCGCCACTAGTTGTCGCAATTGTTGGCGTTCACCTTCACTGCCTTGTAACTGTTCGCGCAGCTCACGTTCGCAGTGTCGCTGCTGTTCCAACTCGGCAGTTAAATGAGTGATGCTGCTCAGTGACTGCTCTAATCGTTCGCGCAGTTGCGTGCGCTCTTGCGTAAAGGTGGTCTGCTGTTGCTCGAGCAGTTCTTGCTCGTTAGCCACAGCTTCCTGGGCTTCTTGCTTTACTTGCTCGGCTAAACTGCTCACCAGGGTAGTCAGTTTTTCACTGAGGGTTGGAGGCGGTGCGTGGTCAGCGGTGTGGATGCTGTTAAGTTCTTTTAGATAGCGCTGAATCGTACTCTTTGAACCGGTGTTGCCCAGCTCAACGCGCACCAGATCGATACTTGGGCGCAATCCTCGGCCTATCAAGGCGTCACGCGCCGCGTGCACCAGGGCTTTGTTGATACCGCCGCGGGCCATGTCAGGTGCTCCTGAGATATCACCGGATGTTATGCAGTATGGCGCATGCGGTTTGAGGTGTCCGCTTCCGATCGTGAATGGCGGATGGATAGAGCCAACGTGTGACGAACTCGGTGAGGAGGATACGACCGTGGATACGGTTGCAGAGCGGTACCTGCAAGCAGCGCGGCGGGAAAGTACCGAGCGCCGTTACCAGCAGGCTTTGGCGCACTACGAAGTGGGGTGGGGTGGTTTTCTTCCAGCTTCCAGTGACAGCATTGTGCGTTACCTAGCCGAACACGCTGAGCTTTCCATCAGTACCTTGCGCGGCAATCTGGCGGCATTGGCCCGCTGGCACTTGAGCCACGGTTTTGTAGATCCCACCAAAGCCCCCCAAGTACGTGACGTGTTACGCGGCATTAAAGCCTTGCACCCTCGCCAAATTAATCAGGCCGAACCTTTGCAACTTCGTGAACTGGAACAGTGCGTATCAGCGTTGCGGTTAGAGGAGGCGTCGCCGAACCTGGCCGTGCGCCTGCGCGCTGGTCGCGATCGGGCATTGCTATTACTGGGCTTCTGGCGAGCATTTCGCAGCGACGATCTGTGTCGTCTACGCATTGAAAGCAATCAGTTGGTATCAGGCGAAGGCTTGACCCTGTTTCTGCCTAGCAGCAAATCCGATCGAGATTATCAGGGGCGCACGCTCAGCGTGCCGGCGTTAAAACGTCTGTGTCCCGTGCAGGCGTATGAGGACTGGCTCACTCTCAGTCGATTGAAGGCTGGGCCGGTGTTTTGCAGCCTCGATCGGTGGGGGCATATGGCCCCGAATGCCTTGCACCCTTACAGCGTGTCGCGGGTGCTCCGCCGGGCCTTGATCCGTGGCGGCGTAGAAGGGGAGCGTTACAGCGGGCACTCGCTACGCCGCGGTTTCGCCACCTGGGCCACTCGCAATCAATGGAGTTCAAAGGCCTTAATGGATTACGTCGGCTGGCGAGATGTGCGTACTGCGATGCGGTATGTCGATGCAGGCGAAGCCTTTGGCGAATGGCGCCGTGATGCGCCTGGTGAGTCGAAATGACTGCGCAGCGACGATTTCGTAGTGCGATACAGGCCACGTTATTACAGGTGTACATCTTTGGTAAAAGAAGCGTTTAACGAGTAAAAAAACAGGTTTGAGAATACGGGTTTCTCAAACCTCATCGGCAATTGGGGGCGGATGTAGGTCGATATGCGGTACGTCACAGGCCAACCCAGGTGATTACGCTCTTGAGCTGGACGAGCAGCCTGATCACTCGCGGCAGCGGAG
The DNA here is from genome assembly GCF_020164475.1 of Pseudomonas sp. REP124. Classification (GTDB taxonomy): domain Bacteria; phylum Pseudomonadota; class Gammaproteobacteria; order Pseudomonadales; family Pseudomonadaceae; genus Aquipseudomonas. Next base: position 27,224 of record NZ_JAIQWX010000080.1, read on the forward strand.
GCCATGTCAACGTTATTGCTCTCTATACTGTCTAGGATTCTTGACGTAAAGTGCGAATTTAGTGGTTAATGTCTGGGAAAATAGATGCTATGCGACTTCGTGCCCAATCGGATCAAGTCCTCGCGGCGACTGTTGGAGTACGCCTGCAAACCTTGCGGTTGAAGAAGAACATCAGCCTCGACGCGGTGGCCGAGAACGCGGCGATTAGTCGTCAGACGTTGCATGTGTTGCTCAATCAGGGCAAAGGTACATTGATCAATTTGATTGCCGTGTTACGGGCACTCGGTGAGTTAGAGCGCCTGAGTTCGCTGTTGGAAGAAATACGGCCCAGCCCTCTACAAGTTATTCAGATGGAAGGCAAAAAACGTCAGCGGGCAACTGGTCGTCGACGCGAGCCCCGAGAGTCTCCAAGGACGGACGCTCGCCTTCCTCAGAGCAGCGATTGGTGATGATGGAACCGGCGGGATAGGGCAATTCGCGGGCTGAACGGCAGTCGACACTCTCGGGTCAACCTCCGCTTATGGCCGACCCCTGCCGATCGGCACGGAAGTCTGCCAACAACGGCCTATCGATGTCGCTCCTTGGGAGCATCGGAGAAACTTATGATACCGACTACATGCCACGAAACCATCAAGTGCAGGCTAAGCGCCCGCGCGAGTAGTTCGCCACCAAGCCGTAGCGCCGGGTAGGGGAGTTCTGAACGCCCAGCAGCATTTTTTGCGCGTGTATGAGCAGCCTAATAGGCCAGCCAACTTGGCCGGTGAATTGGACGCTATCGGGGCCAGCTCTGAGCGGTGGCTGAGGGGTAATTGGGGGTGAATCTAGGTAATCCAGGCGGTGACAGCATGCTAGACATAGGGATTATTGATTGACTACTATTCATCTGCGCCTAGGCGTGAACCACAGGGTGGTTACAGGGATCTTCGGATCGCGCCCCGCTTCTGATGAAGGTCAGATGGCCCAGTGCCAGGTAACAGCGTCCTGCCCCGTCGAACATGCAATCGACGGCTGAGAATCCCGCCTAGAGCGGGATTCACCGTTTCTGGCCATTCACTTTTGCGGCTTCGACCGATTTCGTAGTCCCTTGGGGCACTGGCCATTGGGGTCTCTTTGAGTATCCATCGTGACTTTGACGACACCCCTTTTTGATGATCGGGGTATCCGGTGAGCCTTCGCCAATGAGTGCTAAAT
>NZ_JAIQWX010000081.1 GCF_020164475.1 Pseudomonas sp. REP124
AGGAGCGAGGCTTGCCCGCGAAGGCGTCGGTACTAAAAACACAATCAGGAATACTGAACCTCAATCTCATCCAACTGATGATCAAAGGTCTTGAGCCTTGCGCTCCAGGTGTAAACCAGCACTTCAAAATCCCGGTTGATCACCGCCCCGCCCGTCACTTCGCCACGGGGGTCGCAGAAATCCAGTTGATAGCGCTCGCGGGCCATGGCCGTGGCGACGTCCGCCAGTTCACGGGCGTTGTTGAGCCAGTGCCGGCCGTCATCCGCCACCTGCTTGTCCAGCTCAAGGCATTGCTTCTTCAGGGTTTCGAGGCTTTTTTCCAGCGGCGTGCCGGTCAGCTCGCCCATGACTTCCTGGAAGGTGCGCCCCGGTTGCCAGTAACTGCCCCAGAAATAGCGGTCGAACACCGTTTCGACACGGCGCAGCGCCACCTTGGTGTCCCAGATCAGCACCAGGGTCTTGCCTTGTTCGAGTTGTTTTTTCTTGATGCGCCGGGTCTGGACGGACGCCCAGGCCACCACCGAAACAGCCACCACGGCGATCAACGCCACGGCACTGTCGAGAAACATCAGCGCCTTGTCGATCTGATAGGCCAGCATGACGCCGTAGAAATAGGTCCCCGTGAGCAGCACGAGGGCCACGACGGCACACCAGAAGCCGAGAGCAAAAGGGTTTTTCATTATTGGTTTCCCCCTGACCTGCGCAAGCTTTGTGTATTGCAGGGGCGCTGTTGCTGCAACGCCCTGCAACATTTCAAAGCATAGCAACGGCCTCAGGGTTTGCTGGCGTTCGACGCTTGCGTTCGTCCGCTTTCCCAACCGCCGCCCAGGGCCAGGAACAAATCGATCTGGCTCAACGCCACTTGGGTGTTGGCGGCGGCCAGTTGCGCCGTGACATCGGTGTAGGTGCGGGTGGCTTGCAGGTCGGCCAGGAACGACTCGCGGCCGGCCTGGAAGAAGCGGTGCGTCTGGTCTGCGGCCAGTTTCGCCGATTGCTCGGCGTCCGCCAGGGCATCGCGGCGCTGCAGCAATGCCGAATATTGGGCCAGGCTTGTCTGGGTTTCGCGAATGGCGTTGAGCACCACGCCGTCGAAGTGCGCCAGGGTCGCCTGGGTCACGGCTTCGGCTTCGCGGATGCGCGCCCGGGCGCCGTTGGTCGGCACGTTCCAGGTCAGCGACGGGCCGAAGCCCCAGCGGTTGGTGGACGGCTCGCCCAGGTTTTCCAGGATGCCGACGGTGCCGATGGTCGCGCCGAAGCGCACGTCCGGGTACAACTCGCCGGTGGCCACGCCAATGTTGGCGGTCGCGGCGGCCAGGCGACGCTCGGCCTGACGGACGTCGGGACGACGCTTGAGCAACGAGGCGCCATCGCCCACCGGCACCAGTTGCGCGATTTTCGGCAGTTCCGCACAAGCGGCAGTGCCGGCCGGCAGTTGATCGACCGGTTTGGCCAGCAGCATCGACAGACGGAACAATCCGGCCTGACGCGCCGCTTCATAACGCGGCATGTCGGCGCGCAAGGATTTGAATTGGGTTTGCGAGCGGGTGACCTGAGTTTCGTCACCGCGACCGGCATCGCGCAGGCGCTGGATCAGCGAGGTGCTTTGCGATTGCAGGTCGAGGGAATGCTGGGCAATTTCACGCTCTTCGTTGGCCGCGCACACCTGGGTGTAGGCGCGCACCACATCGGCAACCAAAGTAATGCGTGCGGTGTCGGCGGCCGCCTGGGTCGCGTCGGCATTGGCCTTGGCCGCTTCGATGCCGCGCTTGAGCGTGCCCCACAGGTCGAACTGGTAGGACGCGCTGATGCCGATATCGCCGATGTTGGCCACCGGCACTTTTTCCGGCAGCAGGAAGGCTTCGCCGGATTCCTGCAAGCGCTGGGCGCCCATCTTCACGCCGCCGCTCCAGCCACCGGCAGCTTCGGCTTCGTCCACCTGCGCACGCGACCGCAACAGGCTGGCCGCCGCGACCCGCAGATCGGTGTTGGACGCCAGCGCCTGCTGGACCAATTGATCCAGCCGCGGATCGCGATACAGACGCCACCAATCTTCAGGCACTGGCGCCGAAACCACCGGCTTGCCGTTCACATCCAGCTCGCCCTGCAAATCCGCACGCTGAACGGCGGCCTCTTCCGGCAAGTGATAGTCCGGCCCGACCATCGAACACGCCGACAGCAGCAGGCCTAAACCAGCCACCGCCAAACCCGAGGCTTTGTTCATTTCGCAGGCTCCCGGTCTTTGTCGTCGATGATCGACACGGTGGCGGTGCGCCCGGCGATCATGCGGAAATCTGCCGGCACGTCGTCGAAGGCAATGCGCACGGGAATCCGCTGGGCCAGGCGCACCCAGCTGAATGCCGGGTTAACGTTGGGCAGCAGGTTGTTGCCGCTGGTGCGGTCGCGGTCTTCGATACCGGCGACGATGCTTTGCACATGCCCGCGCAGTCGCGCGTTGTCGCCAATCACGCGGATGTCGACGCTCTGGCCGACATGGATGCCGCCCAGTTTGGTTTCTTCGAAATAGCCGTCGATGTGAAAGGAGTTGCTGTCGACCACCGACAACACCGGCTTGCCTGCGCTGACGAATTCCTGAGTACGCGGCGCACGGTCGTTGACGTAACCGTCCACGGGGCTGCGGATCACCGAACGGTCGAGGTTCAGTTGCGCGCTGTCTACCGCCACTTGGGATTCCGATAGCGCCACTTGCGCACGGGCCACGCGGGACTGGCTTTCTTCCAGTTGCTCGGCCGGCACCAGATTGCCCAGGCCCTTGTTGCGCTTGGCTTCACGTTGGGCCTGCGCCAGGGTTTCTTCTCTGTCGGCCACGGCGGCCTTGGCCTGGCGCAGCGCCAGCTTGAAACGGTCCTGGTCGATGGTGAACAGCACCTGGCCACGCTTGACCGGCTGGTTGTCACGCACGTCCACCTGCTGGATCAGGCCGGAGACGTCCGGGGCGATCTGCACGACGTCGGCGCGGATATGACCATCGCGGGTCCAGGGGGCGAACATGTAGTACATCACCATGCGCCAGACCACGACCACGGCGAAGGTCACGATCAACAGGGTCACGATCACGCGGCCGAGGGTTAAAAACGGTTTTTTCATGTCATCAGGTATCGACTGAGTGAGTCCACGGCGCCAAGCAGCAAGGCGTAGAGAGCCACGTTAAACAATGCCCGGTGCCAGACCAGGCGGTAAAAGTGCAGACGTGTGAGCAACCCGTGCACTAGCAGGTAAACCAGGTAGGTAATGCCCATCAGCACAAGCAGCGTGGGCAGGAAAACGCCGCTGATATCCAGATCTCCGATCATAGGGGCGCTCCATCAATGCCATAAGGAAGCGGTTCTTCGGGCTCGGCGGTACCGACGAATTCAACACCGGGCAACAGCGCCAGGCGCAAGCCGCTAAGGGCGTGCAACAGGTGTAGACGAGTTTGCTCGTCGCCGGCACCAGCGAGTGCGCGACGGGTGCGGTCCATGGTCATCAGCAACGGGCTCGGCACCGGCAGGCGTTCGCCAGCCTTGAGACAGGTCTTGAAGTACTCGCCGACTTCGGCCACCACCTGACGCAACAAATCCTGGGCGACGCCGTGAATCCGTGGCGTGTAGGCCAGCAGGTCGAGCATGTTCAGCGCCACGCGCACTTCGCGCAGGGCGATGCCGGTGTCCTGGCCGGTCATGGCCAGGCGCGGCAGGTGCTGCATCAGGCGATCCAGCACCTGCACGCCCAGCTGACGGTGTTCGGCCAGGGTCGCCGGCTCGGTCAGGCTGACGATGTCGCGCCAGCTGAAACGGGTCAGGCGTTTGGCCGCCAGTTCCGCGCCGAATGGTCGGGCGACCAGGGTCCAGATGAAGGCGAACAACAGGCCCATGGGGCCGGCCAGGTTCGAATTCACGAAGCTCAGGAAGTCCGCGTCATAGGCGCCCTGGATGCTGATGAACGACGAGGTGTTGACCAGCGTCAGCAGCATGCCGAGGTAGAACTGCGGCTTGACCGTGAGGGTGCCGACCACGATGAACGGCACGGAAAACGCCAGCACCAGCATCGGGAAATCGTGCAGGTTCGGCAGCACTAGGAACAGATAAAGGCTGGCGAACAGCACCGACATCGCCGTCCAGAAAAAGAACCGGTAGATCTGCGGCGCCGGATCGTCCATCGAGGCAAAGAAGCTGCACGACACCGCTGCCAGAATCACCGCCGCGCCGCCGTCGGTCCAGCCGAGCAGAATCCACAGCACCGAGGCGACGATAATCGCGGTGACGGTGGAGGCCGCCGAATACAGCATCAGGCCGCGGTCGAGAAACGGCGTCAGCCGGCCCAGGCGCCAGTGGCGGTACACGGCGCGCCAGCTGTCCTGATCTTCGCACTGGATGGCGATCTGCAGGCTGCGGCAGTCCTGCCACAGATCGACCCATTCGCCGAGGCGATACAGGGCGTTCGAGAACAGCAACTGCTTGCGATCTTCCAGCACCTCGGCACTGGGTTGCAGGGCTTCGAGCTGGTCTTTGAGCGCGTGCCAGCGCTCGATGTCGGCGTCCTTGTGCTGCAGCCATTCGCTGGCGGCGGCGAGCATGGGGGCGAACTTTTCCACCAGTTCCGGCGTGCGTCGTTCGAGGGCGTAGAGCGCGTCTTCGAGGGCATCGATCACCGGCATCATGTGGATCATGCGCCCGCGCAATTCCTTGGTGTTGCGCACGGTCTGCGGTCGCGAGCCTTCGTGGGGCAACTGGCCGATCATCAGCTCCAGGCTGTTGAAGGTCGCCACCATCGAGGAGCGCAGCGCACTGACTTCTTCGGGCTGCACGTTGCGGCTGAGAAAGCGCAGGCTGTAGGTCGAGGCATCGGCGAACCATTTGCTCACCGAATCGTTGAACACCGGCGCCAGCCGACGGGGCCAGAACATCGCACCGACCACGGCGGCGACGGCGATGCCGAGGAAGATTTCTTCGGTACGCGCTTCGGCCACATCCCACACCGCCAGCGGGTTATCCACCACCGGCAGGGCAATCAGCGGCAAGGTGTAGCCGGCGAGCATCAGGGCATAGTTGTTGGCGGTGCGCAGGTGCAGGGACAGGAACAGCAACGTGCCGGTCCACAGTGCGATGACCAGCACCAGCACGTAGGGGCTCTGGACGAACATCGGCACGAACAGCACCGCCGCCGCTGCGCCCAGGAAGGTGCCGATGGCGCGATACAGCGCCTTGGAGGTGGTCGGGCCGAGGAACGGGTTGGAGACGATGTACACCGTGGCCATCGCCCAGTACGGACGCGGCATCTGCATGAGCAGCGCGATGTACAAGGCGATCATCGAAGCTGCGAACGTCCGCACGCCGTAGAACCAGTCTCGCGCTGGCGGCATGCCGCTGAAGAAACCGCTCAAGACTCGATCACCGGTGTCTGGCTGGCGGACTCGAAAGCGCGCAGCACACGCAGCGCCGCTTCCAGATCGCGCCGGTCGATGCCTTCGAGGGTTTCATGGCGCAAGCGCACCAGTTGAACTTCGACCTTCTGCACCAGCGCCCTTCCCGTGTCGGTCAGGCTCAGGCATTTGGCGCGGCGATCCTTGGCGTCACCGGTGCGGCAGACGTGACCCGCTTTACACAACTGATCGAGCAATCGCACCAGCGACGGGCTTTCCATCCCGGACGCCTGCGCCACCGCCACCTGCCGCACACCATCACCCAAGCGCCCGATCATCAACAACGGCACCGCACAGGCTTCGGAAATCCCATAGTTGACCAGCGTCGTCTGGCAGATTTTGCGCCAATGCCGCGCGCCCACCACCATGGAGCTGCTGATGTTCATCTGGAGAATGTCGAGATCATTCGGCACGGAAAAATACACACACTGTTAGTTTGCTAACTATCAATATGGCATTGATGGGGATTTAGCGTCAAGTTTTGAAACAAATTCTTCTTCCAGCGTGAATGCTGGCGTTTTAGCCACCTCGTCCTTTGCGCAACAACACATCCAACTGATCCACCACCTCCGCCCAATCGGCATCGTCAAGAATTTCATTGCGCAGCAGATCCGCCTGGCTGGGGCTCCAGAAAAAGGCGTCGGCCAGGTGCAGTTCCGGTTTGAGGGGTGAGTGGGTGGCGATGAATTTGTCGATGTTTTCGGCGTCGTCCGGCAGGCCGAGTTGTTTGAAGAGGGATGGGAGGCTGTGGGTTGGGTTTTCCATGTTTGGCTCCTTTTGGGTTGTGAGGTGACCGCTTTGCGGTCAATCGCGAGCAGGCTCGCTCCCACAGGGTTCGGGGTGAACATCAGTACCGTGAACACCCGAGAACATTGTGGGAGCGAGCCTGCTCGCGATGGCTTTGTTAGACACACCACACATCTAACTGCTCAACTCCCGAACCTGCGCATGCGGCACCATTTTCAGGAACTCGGGCATGTTCATGTGCAACAGGTTGATGTGGTTGCCGGCTTCCAGGTAGATGTCTTTTTGCCGGGTCAGCAGGGGGTCGATGACCACGTCCAGCCCGTAGGCTTCGCCCAGGGCAGGCACGGCGCCGCGTTCGCAGTCCTGAAACAGATGCGCCAGATTGCTTTCGCGCGAGACCTGCCATTCGCCGCTGCTGCGGACTTTGCTCAGGTCCAGGTGACGGCTGGCGGGCAGCACGGCCATTAGGTAGCGACCATGGTGGTCGTCGAGAATGACCGACTTGGCCATCCGCTCCGCCGGAATGTTTGCGACCCGCGCCGTTTCCAGGCTGCTGGCCGAGTGAGGATGGGTGACGATGTCGTATTGGCATTGAGCCCGGTCGAGGCTTCTCTGCACGGTTTTTGCCATTCGCATGATGCACCTCCGAGTCCGCCATGCCGCTGGGCGGACGATGGTTGACGCTTTTCTTCGTACTCAAAGTCTAGGCCCGCAGGGGCGATCCGGCGGGAAATCCGCCCACCGGACAGGTCAACAACTGAGCAAAATTCATACAGCCGGCCCGTCAACTAAACTGTAGACAGAACCACCCACGACTCTCCCGGAGGGTCACGTGAACACGCGTTGTTGTGCCATTGCCTGGCTGTTGGTGTTAAGCGGCTCCGCCCTCGCTGCGGACTCCGCCGGCATGCCCGCCCCCGACCCCATCGGCATGTGGCTGATCACCTTCGGCATCGCTTTCCTGATCGCCGAAGCCGCCCTGCCCAACTACGGCGTGATCGGCCTGGGCGGGATCGTGATGTTCGTGATCGGCGCAGTGATCCTGACCAACGCCGAACTGCCCGTTCCCCTGATGATCGGCCTTGGACTGATCAGCGGCCTGCTGCTGATCTTCCTGCTGATCCGCGCCCTGAAAACCCGACCGCGCCACAACGTCAGTGGCGATGCCGGACTGTTGGGCAGCGTGGCGCCGGTGCTGTCGTTGCAGGCCGGCGATGCCTGCCAGGGCTGGGTGCATCTGCAAGGCGAACGCTGGCAAGTGACCAGCGCCAACCCGCTGCAGATCGGGCAACGGGTGCGGGTGGTGGCTCGCAAGGGATTGATGCTGGAAGTGGCCGCGGCTGACGCGGTATCGAAGGGAGAATGAACATGGGCTTGCAACTGGGTTTTGCCGCACTCCTGCTGTTGCTGATCGCACTGGCCAGCTCGACCTTTCGCATCCTGCGCGAGTACGAGCGCGGGGTGGTGTTCCAGCTCGGCCGCTTCTGGCAGGTCAAGGGCCCTGGCCTGATCCTGCTGATTCCGGTGATCCAGCAAATGGTCCGCGTCGATCTGCGCACCGTGGTGCTGGACGTGCCGACGCAGGACGTCATCACCCGCGACAACGTGTCGGTGAAGGTCAACGCCGTGCTGTACTTTCGCGTCCTCGATCCGCAGAAGGCGATCATCCAGGTCGAAGACTTTCTCATGGCCACCAGCCAACTGGCGCAAACCACCTTGCGCGCGGTTCTCGGCAAACACGAACTGGATGAACTGCTGGCCGAGCGCGAGCGGATGAACATCGACATCCAGCAAGTGCTCGACGCCCAGACCGACGCATGGGGCATCAAGGTCGCCAACGTCGAGATCAAACACGTGGACCTCAACGAATCGATGATCCGCGCCATCGCCCGCCAGGCCGAAGCCGAGCGCGAACGCCGGGCCAAGGTGATCCACGCCGAAGGCGAATTGCAGGCCTCGGAAAAACTCATGCAAGCCGCCGAAATGCTCGGCCGCCAACCCGGCGCCATGCAATTGCGTTATATGCAGACGCTGAGTTCGATTGCCGGCGACAAGAGCTCGACCATCGTTTTTCCATTGCCGATCGAGTTGCTCAAGGGGATGGCGGATCTGTCGTCGAAGCCTTAAAGCATCAGCGGGAAGGATCACCGGCAGCGGCCAACGGATACACAGACTGCCACCCACCACCCAACGCCTTGTACAACCCGACGGCGGCCAGCGAGACGCCGGTCGAACTCTCGACCCACTGCTCCTGAGTCGCCAGCAACGCGCCTTGCACGGTGAGCACGTTGACGAAGTCCACCACGCCTTCGACGTACTGGCGCTGGGCGGTTTGCAGGGCGATCCGGTTCTGGCGCACCGCTTCGGCGAGGCTGTCGCGGCGCAGTTGGCTGGCGTTGTAGGCGCTCAACTGATCGTCGATTTCATGCCAGGCGCGCAGCACGGTTTGCTGGTAGGCGATGGCCGCTTCCTGTTGCTGGGCTTCGCGCAAATTCAGCACGCCGCGCAGACGACCGCCGTCGAACAGCGGCAGGCTGAACTGCGGACCGATGCCGAACGTGCGCGAGCCCCAGGAACCGAAATCGCTCAGTTGCATGGCTTGCGAACCGACATTGCCCGATAGGGTAATGCGCGGATAGAAATCGCCCTTGGCCACGCCGATGCTGGCGGTGGCGGCATGCAGGCGGGCTTCGGCCTGGCGAATGTCCGGGCGGCGCTCGGCCAGTTGCGACGGCAGGCCGATGGCGACCTGACGTGGTGTTTGCGGTACTGGTGCGTCGCTGGACAACTCAGCAGTGAGCGCCTGGGGCGGCTCGCCCATCAACAGGCTCAGGGCGTTGATCAATTGCGCCTGGCGCTGCTCCAGCGCTGGCTGACGCGATTCGATGGCTGCGACTTGCGCGGCGGCTTCGGCGACGTCCAGGTCAGTGGCCACACCATCGCCCAGACGCAGTTGCGACAGTTTCAGGCTGTGGCGAGCCACCTCCAGATTCTGCTCGGTGACGGCCCGCGTGTTTTGCACCCCACGCAGCTGGATGTAGTCCTGGGCGGTCTCGGCCAGCACCGACAGCAGCACGCCGCGACGATCGTTTTCCGCCACTTCCAGGTTGGCGTCGGCGGCTTCGGTTTCGCGGCGCACCCGGCCCCAGAAATCCAGTTCCCAAGAGGCGGAGAAACCGGCGTCCCACAGGTTGAAGGCGGAATTGCCGTTGTTTCCGGACGGGTCCATCAAGCCTTCGCCGCTGTTGCGTTTACGGCTGTAGCTGCCGGTGGCGGCGGTGGTCGGGTAGCGGTCGGCGGTGACCACCTGGCGCACGGCGCGGCTTTGCTCCAGGCGACTGCTGGCGAGCTTGAGGTCAAGGTTGTCGGTCAGGGCGCGCTGGCTCAGGGCCGAGAGTTTTGGGTCGTTGAACACTTCCCACCAGCGTTCGTTCAGGGTTTCGGTGATGGCCTGGCTGGGGGCGGGTTTTGAGGGTTTTGACCACTCGGTGATTTGCTGGGCTTCGGGCTTTTGGAAGTCCGGGCCGACTGTGCAGGCGGTGAGGCTCAATGCGAGCAAGGCACTGGAGATGAGTCGGGGCTGATGGCCTCTTCGCGGGCAAGCCCGTTCCCACAGGGTTATCGGTTGTTCATGGATTTTGTGGTCACCCCGGTCCACTGTGGGAGCGGGCTTGCCCGCGAAGGCGTCGGCACAGGCAACAAAACTCTTCATCGCTGAACAACCTCATTCACCGTCACACCCGCCGTATCAATCCGCGCCTCAACCGACATCCCGACCCGCAACCGCTCAGCCAACGGCTGCCCCGGCTCCAGCACGATCTTCACCGGAATCCGCTGCACGACCTTGGTGAAGTTCCCGGTCGCATTGTCCGGCTTGACCGACGCGAAGGTCACACCCGTGGCGGGCGCAATGCTCTCCACGCGTCCGCTCAATGCCGCACCGCCAAAGGTGTCGACACGTATTTCAACGTCCTGCCCCGGCTGCACATGAGTCAATTGGGTTTCCTGAAAATTGGCCACCACATAGGCCTGCGCCAGGGGCACCACCGCCAGCAGCTTGCTGCCCGGCGTAACGTACGCGCCCACCCGCACCGCACGCTCGCCGACCATGCCGTCCTGCGGCGCGACGATGCGGGTGTAGGACAGGTCGAAACTGGCGATTTCCAGCTTCGCCTGCGCCCGTTTCAAACCACCTTCAGCGCCATCGCGCTGGGCGGTGAGGATGTCCACCTGCTTGCGTTCGGCGGCCAGCACCGCCGTGACATTAGTCAACCGCGCGCTGGCCTGATCGATGCGGGTCCGCGCCTGTTGCGCGTTCTGCACGGTGCCGGCGCCGACCCCGGCGAGATGGTTGTAGCGATTGAGTTCATGCTGGGCGAAAGCCATTTCCGCTTTGGCCGACACCACCGACGCCTGGGCCTGAGCGATCACCGAAGTCTGGCGCTCGAGAGTCGCCTTGGCATTCTGCAATTGCGCCTGAGCCACCAGCGCTTCGGCAGCCGCCGCATCGGCGGCGGCGCGCAGGTCGCGATCATCGATCAGCGCCAGCAACTGCCCGGCCTTGACCTGTTCGTTGTCTTCCACCAGCACCTGCTTGATGAAGCCGGCTACACGCGGCACCACCAGCGTGTAATCCGCCGAGACATAGGCGTCGTTGGTGGTCTGGTGCGTGCGTTGGCCGAACGGGCCGAGCAGATAGATCAGCGCGCCCACGGCGATCACGACGGCAACGCATGCGGCCAGTTTTTGCTTGGATTGAGTCGTCATAAAAACCTTCTGTTTCAGTGGAGCGTTCAGGTTGGTGCGCGCGGTGGATAGATCCGCGTCGGCATCCAGAAAATCAGCAGGATCAGCGCCACGGCGACGCCGGCCATGCACAGGTACAGGTCGGCGGCGGTCAGCACCACGGCCTGCTCGTGCAGCCGATGGGCCAGGCCTGCGCTGTCGGATTCGGCCAGAGGTGAATTGCCGAGGCGATCGACCAGCATCGTTGAATGGAAGTGCAGCCGCGCTGTGGTCAGGGTCTCCAGCACGCCGGTGGCGATAACGGCGGCCAGGCCTTTCACGGTGTTGAACCAGGACGACGCAAACGGCCCGTCCATTGGCTGGATGCTGCCGGTGGACAGCATCAGCAGCGGCAGCACCGCCATCGGCTGGCCGAAGATCTGCAGCAGCTGCAGCACGTAGAAGTCATCGCGAATCCATTGTGATGTCAGGTGCGAGCCACCGATGCAGGACAGGATGAGCATGCACAAGCCAATCCCCAGCACCCAGCGGCAATCGACCCAGCGCAGATTGCACAGTGCCGCCACCAACGGCAGTGCGATCAGTTGCGGCAAGGCTGCCAGCAAGGTGATAGGTCCGGTCTGCACCGGGCGATATCCCTGGACCTGCGCCAGGTAGCTGGACGGAATGATCACCACCGCCAGCAGAATCACCAGTACGCCAGACAGCGTCAGCAAGGCGAACGACAGGTTGCGGATACCGAGCATCTGCATCTTGAAAAACGGAATCGGCTGCGACCATTCGTTGATCAGAAACAGCACCAGCAACAACGTGCCACCCACCAGCAATGTGCTGATCAGGCTTGACTCGAACCAGTCCAGCCGATTGCCCTGCAAGATGCCGATCACCAACATGCAGATCGCCGGAAAACCCAGCAGCAGACCGCGCCAGTTGAACTGTTTGAAACGCTCAAGCTTGAGTGGGTCCTGGGGAATGCCGTAACCCACCGCCAGCATGGCAATCAGGCACGGCACCACGATCTGCCAGAAGGTCCACTGCCAGCCGACATACTCGGTCCAAAGACCCGCCAGTGGCGTGCCCAGACCGGGGCCAAAAGTGGCCGTGAGGGTATACCCCGCCAAGCCGTACAGTTTGACGTTGGCGGGCAGAAAACGCAGGGCGACGGTCATCAGCATCGGCGGCAGCGCGCCACCGGCCAGACCTTGCAACGTACGCAACACCAGCAGGCTTTCGTAATTCGGCGCCAGTGGGCACAGCAGGCCCAGAAAGGTGAAGGCACTGATGGCGTAGAGGGTGAAGCGGCGTAACGAAAACGTCACCGCGCACCACGGCGCAAAGGCCGCTGCCGAAACCGAGGTCGCTGCATAGCAGGCGACCAGCCAGGTGCCTTCGTCATAGCCGATGCCCAAGGCGCCGCGAATGTCAGCCAGGGCGACTTTGGTCACCATTTCGTTCAGGCCCGACACCAGCACCGCCAGCAATACGCCCACCAGACCGATGATGAGTCGCGGGCCAAATGCTGTCGATGCGACCGGAGTGGGCACGGCCGAAGAGACCGTGGCCGTCAGAGAGGTCATCGGTTTACACCTCCGAATAAATAAGGCGGCAGTCTACGAAGCACGATCGCTGACGAAAACTGACTTATCGGTAATGTATAAGTGCGCGTGGCGCAGCATTCGAATGACGAAAACGGGCTAAGGCGGATATCTGCCTTGCGAAGAAATGTTGGGAAAAAATTATCATCGGCGCATCAGGCAGGCCACCATCCATAGGTGTTAGTGCCTAGCCCCTGCGGGTGATACCGCACACTGCGGTTTTTTGATTTTTCAGTTCGATTGCGCTGCTAGCCAGGTTTGATCACAGCAGTGTTTTACCGTTTCACGTAACCAGCGGTGGGCCGGATCATTGTCGAAACGCGGATGCCAGGCCTGGCTTAAAACGATGGTTGGCAATGGGACAGGCAAGGTGAACGAACGCAGTTTCAGACCGAGACGACGCACGCTCAACAGTGTCTCCCTTGGCACCGGCAGAATCAGGTCGGAATCGGGCAAGGCGAACATCGCGGCATGGAAGCTGGGGGCGATCACTGCCACCCGCCGCTCCAATCCCAATTCGTCGAGCGCCGCGTCGATAGGACCGCGAGCGATGCCGCGGCGGGACACGCTGATGTGGGAAAAGCTCGCGAAACGTGCGGCGGTGATCTCTTCGTCAAGCAACGGATGATCCTCGCGAACCAGTCCGATGAACTGTGTGGAAAACAGGTTCTGCACCTTCACTTCCGGCATCAGCGGACGATTGTTGCTGACGTTCAGATCGATACGCCCTTCACGCAAGGCTTCGTCATCGCCATCGCCTTCCGGCACGAAACGTAATTCGCAATGCGGCGCCTGACGCTCCATGGAGTCGAACAGCTTGCCGCCGTAAACGCCGACAAAGAAATCGTTGGCGCGAATGCTGAAGCGCCGACGCAGACTGCCTAAATCCACCACCCGAGCCGAGTGGAACAACTGCGCCGCCTGCTCCACCAGGTCCCGTACCTGATCGCGCAACTCCAGTGCCTTGGGCGTGGGCACCAGACCTCGACCGGCGCGTACCAGAATCGGATCGCCGATGGCCTCGCGAATGCGCGTCAGGGTACGGCTCATGGCGGCCGGACTGAGGTTCATCCGCCGCGCGGCACCCACCACACTGCCTTCGTCGAGGAGGGCGTCGAGGGCGATGAGAAGATTCATATCTGGGAGCTGCATGCTGAGCACTCTTGGCTGGACTGGATTGAGTCAGGCGCAATGCTAGCAAACATCCTGTTGGTCATGCGGTGGCAGGTCGGACCCCTTCGCGGGCAAGCCCGCTCCCACAGGGTTCGGTGGCGGATACAAAATCCGCATTCGCCGCGGATCCTTGTGGGAGCGGGCTTGCCCGCGAAGAGGCCAGATCAGACACCCCCTACCTCTGCATCCCCCACCGCTTCACCGTCACCCGCTCCAGCGAATCGAACACCAGATTCTCAACCAGCAACCCAATCAAAATCACCACCGCCAACCCGGCAAACACCTTGTCGGTGTACAACTCATTCCTGTTCTGAAAAATGTACCAACCCAGCCCACCTTTCCCGCTGGTCGCCCCGAACACCAGTTCCGCCGCAATCAATGTCCTCCAGGCAAACGCCCAGCCGATTTTCAGCCCGGCAAGGATCGATGGCAGCGCCGCCGGAATCAGGATGAACAACACAAAGCGCATGCCCTTGAGGCCATAGTTGCGCCCGGCCATGCGCTGGGTTTCCGAAACGCCGAGAAAGCCGGCGTAGGTGTTCAGCGCCAGCGCCCAGAGCACCGAATGCACCAGCACAAAAATCAGGCTGTTCTGACCCAGGCCGAACCACAGCAGCGCCAGCGGCAGCAGCGCGATAGCCGGCAACGGGTTGAACATCGAGGTCAGGGTGCTGAGCAGGTCGCGACCGAACTGGGTCGAGACTGCGAGGGTGGTCAGACCGAACGCCAGGACGATGCCGATCAGGTAGCCCTTGACCAGCACCACCAGGGAAATCCATACCTTGCCCAGCAGCTCGCCGCTGAGCAAACCGTCGTACAGGGCGTGCGCGGTTTGCAGGAAACTCGGCAGCAGCAGGTCGTTGGCCTGATAGCGCGCGACGGCTTCCCACAGCAGCGCCAGCAGAATCAGGATCAGGCTTTTGCGCAGCCAACCCTGTTGCCACAAGCGTTGGCCGATGGGCAATTCGCGCTCCAGCGGCACGCTGGTCAGCGGTTGCAGAATGTTTTCGAACTCTTCACGCGGGGATGATAAATGGCTCATCGGGCCCTCCTCTGAACTGGCTCAATAAGCGATGCGGATGTCGGTGAAATCCAGTTCGCGCTCGGTTTGCGCTGCCTCGCCCTCATCGAACAACAGCCGATGAATGCGCCGCGCCGAGGCCTGAAATTCCACGCCGCCCAGGCTGTGCAAATCGTATTGATGGCTGTGCACCTCAGCCCGCACCCGCCCCGGATGCGGCGACAGCAACAGGATGCGATTGCCCACCACCAGCGCTTCTTCGATGGAGTGCGTGACGAACAGCAGCGTGAAGCGCACCTCTTCCCAGAGCAGCAGCAGTTCTTCCTGCATCTTGCGTCGGGTCAGGGCGTCGAGGGCGGCGAAGGGTTCGTCCATCAACAGGATTTTCGGCTGCATCGCCAGGGCCCGGGCGATCGCCACCCGCGCCTTCATGCCGCCGGACAGCGTGTGCGGATAGGCATCGGCAAACGCCGCCAGCCCGACCTTCTCCAGGTAGTGCAGCGCCCGCTCCTCGGCGTCCTTGCGCTTGAGGGTTCTGGAGGCCAGCAGGGGAAACATCACGTTCTGTTTGACGGTTTTCCACGGCGGCAGTTGATCGAACTCCTGAAACACCACAATCCGGTCCGGCCCCGGCGCCTCCACGCGCTGGCCTTGCAAACGTATCTCGCCCTCGACCGGCTGGATGAAGCCGGCGGCGGCCTTGAGCAAGGTCGACTTGCCACAACCGGAGGGACCGAGCAGGACAAAACGGTCCGCCGGATCGATCTCGAAACTCACTTGGTGGGTCGCCCGCACCACACGCTGGGGCGTGCGGTACTCCAGGCTGACGTTATCGACCGACAGCAGCGCCTGGGCTGCCGTGGCCGGTTTGCTGACCGTGTGGCCTTGCAAGGGGGCGTTCATGTCGATCAGCTCCCTTGCAGCGGTTTGGCGTCCTGGAAGAAGTAGTCCTTCCACGAATCAGGTTTGTTCTTGATCGCGCCGACGCGGTAGAGGAACTCGGCCAGCGGGTAAGTGTTTTTCGGCGTGACGCTGAATTCGAACTGCGGGTTGTCGATGATTTTCAGCAATGCTGCGCGGTCGATTTTCGCTTTGGTGACACGGATGTAAGTATCGGCCGCCGCGCCCTTGTCGTTCTGCGCGAATTGCGCCGCTTCGGTCAGAGCGTCGACGAAGGCCTTGTAGGTTTTCGGGTTCTCGTTGCGGAATTTCTCGGTGGCGAACAGCACGGTTGGCGAATTCGGACCGAGCAGGTCATAGGTATTGAGCACCACGTGCACGTTCGGGTTGGCCAGCGCCTGATCCTGGAATGGCGGGTTGGAGAAATGTCCGCTCAGCTCGGTGCCGCCAGCGATCAACGCGGCCGTGGCATCGGGATGCGGAACGGCGATGGTGTACTTGTCCAGGCGATTGAATTCCTTGTCGCCCCACTGCTTGGCGGCCGCGTATTGCAGGAAACGCGACTGCACGGAAACGCCCACCGCCGGCACCGCGATGCGGTCCTTTTCGGTGAAGTCGGCGATGGTCTTGACCTTGGGATTGTTGCTCACCAGGTAGTACGGGAAGTTACCCAGGGACGCCACGGCCTTGACGTTCTGCTTGCCGTGGGTGCGATCCCAGATGGTCAGCAGCGGACCGACGCCGGCACCGGCAATGTCTATGGAACCTGAGAGCAGCGCATCGTTGACCGCCGCGCCGCCGGACAGCTGGGTCCAGTCGACCTTGATGTCGATGCCTTCCTGTTTGCCGTACTTCTCGATCAGGTTCTGATCGCGCACCACGTTGAGCAGCAGGTAGACGATGCCGAACTGTTCGGCGATGCGGATTTCACCTTCGGCGTGGGCCACGGTCGGCGCCACCAGGCTGCCGGCGATCAGGCTGAAACCCAGGCCGATGGCGGCCGCCAGCGGGGCGAAAGGAAGACGTTTGGACATGATCAGATCTCCGACAAATCAGAAAGGCGCGTCGCCCTGGATGGTTGTGCGATACAGCTTGCGGCGCAGGTGGCTCGGGCAGCCGGCGGCAAGGTGGATCAGCGAACGGTTGTCCCAGAACACCAGGTCGTGGGGCTGCCATTGATGGCGGTAGATGTTTTGCGGCAGGACGCTGTGGGCGTAGAGCTCGGCCAGCACCTGACGGCTCTCGTCTTCCGGCAGGCCAACGATGCGGGTGGTGAAACCCTCGCTGACGAACAACGCCTTGCGGCCGTTTTCCGGATGGGTACGCACCACCGGGTGCACCACTTCCGCCACCTGAGCGAGCTGCTCGGGGGTCAGGGTCGGGCGCCAGTTGCCTTCGAATTTGGTCTCGCTGTAACGCGCCGTGTAGGAGTGCGCCGCGGATCGGCCTTCGACCGTCTTGCGCAGTGCGTCGGGCAAGCTGTCCCACGCTTTGTGCATGTCGGCGAACAGGGTGTCGCCACCTTCGGACGGCAACTCCTGGGCGTGGAGCATCGAACCCAGGCTCGGCAGCTCTTTGTAGGAGAGATCCGAATGCCAGAACTTGCCGGCATCGCCCAGGCCGATGTTCTGGCCGTTCTCGATGATGTTGGAAACGATAAGAATTTCCGGGTGCCCCGCCAGCAAAAACTGCTTGAGCACGTGGATCTGCAGCACGCCAAAGCGGCGGCTGAAATCGATCTGTTGCTCAGGGGTGATGCGTTGGTCGCGGAACACCACCACGTGATGGTCCAGGTGCGCGCGGTGAATGCGTGCGAAGTCCTGATCGTTGATCGGGCGGGACAAATCCAGGCCGATGATTTCGGCCCCTACCGCACCGCTGAACGGGCGGATTTCAAAGTGTTGTGGCGCTGCAACTCGCGATGCTGAAACGGCTGACATAAATCACTCCCACGCACGGCGCGCTCAAGGGGCGCGCGCGTCGATCAGAAACTCACGGATGTCCCGTGTTGGTTCGTGTCGTGCGGCGCGCCGATTGGTCGGCAGGTACGCAGGGGTGTGACTTTATAGATATAAGAACTCGATTTTAAATACCGTTAGCGAATAACCATATGGCGTATTTCACCTATGCTGCTGACAGCATGACGCTGTTCACTTCGGAGGGATGCTCAATGTTCTACGTGCAACGCGATACAGAAGGGCAACTGATGCGCGTCGAAGCCGAAGCCTACGCCGAGTCCACGGAAACGCTGCCGGCCGACCACCCCGACCTTCAGGCCTGGTTCGCCAACGAGGTGATGTCCACCAGCCTCAAACAGCTCAAGCAGATTAAACAGCTCAAGCAATTCAAACAGAGCGACCTGGAAATGATCCGGGTACTCGACGACTTGATCGAAGTGCTGATCAGCAAAGGCGTGATTCTGGTGACCGATTTGCCGGCGCCGGCGCAGGCCAAGCTCATGGATCGCAGCCAGGCGCGGGAGGCGTTGGGGGGGTTGAGTCATTTGGTGGATGATGACGAGGATGGGTTTATCTGAGTACTGGATCCTCGTTGACTGTGCTGACGTCTTCGCGGGCAAGCCTCGCTCCTACATTCGGAACGCATTGCCCCTGTAGGAGCGAGGCTTGCCCGCGAAGACGGATTCCCTGACGACATCACTTCCAAGCTTTACTCCCAAGGTTTGGGCTCACCCACCAACCGCCCCTGAACCCCATACACCCCCATCTCGCGAATCACCGTCAACTCACCCTCGGTCTCAACCTGTTCGGCAATCAGCGGCAAATCGATGCTGTGGGCCGCGCGCTGGATCGCTTCGATGAACAGGCGCTTGTCGCTCTCCTGATCGATCGCGCGCATGTAGCTGCCGTCGATTTTCAGATACGCCAGGCCCAACCGCGCCAGGTTGCCGATCATGCTGAAGCGCCCGCCAAAGTGTTGCAGGCTCAAGGAGAAGCCAAGGCTGCGCAGACGTCGCGTGAGGTCTTCGAGCATGGCTTGTTCGGGCAATTGCTCTTCGCCGATTTCCAGGGTCAGGCGCGGCCCCAGATTGGAGTGCGAGCGCAGCAGATCGAGAAGCGCATTCAATGCCTGCGGATCATCGAGGGAGGCCGACGACAGGTTCAGCGCCAGCGACTCTTCGTGATCGTCCATCTGCTCCAGCACCAGCTCCAACATCAGACGATCGAGCCGCGCCGTCCAACCGAATCGCTGCAGCCACGGCAGGAAACGCCCGGCCGCCACGCTCTGGCCCTGATCATCGATCAGCCGTGACAGCACTTTGTAATGCAGCACCAGTTGCGTGTCCTGACTGGCCACCACCGGCTGGAAATACAAACGGAAGCGCCGCTGCTCCAGCGCCAGGTCCAGCAAGCTGTGCCAGGCATGCTGGTCATCACCGACGTCGACCAAAGCGCTGTGATCCACACAAACCCAACGCGAATCCCCCTGACTTTCAGCCTGCGCCAGCGCCTGATCCGCCAGACCGAGCACCGCTTGCGGTGTGTCGCCGTGAACGAACGGCGCCAGGCCGATGGCGGCAACCGAGGCCACGTCGGTGGCGCCCGTCGCATGCAGGCTGGCCAGGGCGATGTCGAGGTGTTGCGCCAGTTGCAGCGCTTCTTCGCGCATCATCCCCGGCGCCAGCACCGCGAACTCGCCGCCGCGGATGCGTGTCACCAGATTTTGCGTTTCCGGATAGCGGGCGCATTCGCGGGACAACTGCTCACCCACCGCCTTCAGCAGTTCGTCCGTGCGCTGACCACCCAAACGCTGGTTGAGGCCGGCCAGATCCTGCACTCGCAGCAGCAACAGGTAACCGGAACTGGCTTGTTCCGGGTTGCTCACCCGTGCGTTCAATTGCATCTCGAAATAGCGCCGGTTGGCCAGCCCGGTCAGGTTGTCCTGATAGGATTCCGTCCGCAGTTTTTCACTGCGCTCGGCCTGCTCCTGGAACAGCGCCTTGAGCTTCTCGACCATCTGGTTCATGGCTTGCACCACGCGGCGCAATTCCGGCGTGCGCGGCAGTTGCGGCAGGCTGAGGAATTCGCGACGGGCGATGGCGTGGGACTGTTGCACCATGTAGTCGAGCGGCTTCAATTGTCGACGCAACAGCAGCGCGCCCAATATTGCGCTGACCACGCCGCAGATCAGCAGCCACGCCAGGCTACCCAATGCGCTTTGCCACAGCTTGGCCAGGGCGAACATCGGATGGCTGACCACCTCGACCCGCGCCGCCTGCTCCCAACCGCGGCTGACAATCGCATCGCCGCCGGCCGGCTCCAGGCCGATCAGCTTGACGAACCACTGCGGCACACGGGTATCGACCGGGATGCCACTGCGTTCCACCAGCGTCTTGCCGTCGGACAGATTGATCACGCGGATGCTCGCGTAGTACCCACTGTCGAAGATCGAACTGACCAGCAATTCGGTCATCGCCGGGTCGTCGATGTTGGGTGTGAGCGACAGCGCCAGCGCGGTCGCGGCGTCCTGTGCGTGGGAGCGCAACTGGTTGACGTATTGGGTGCGTGAGCTTTCCAGGCTGACCATGAAGCTGCCGGTGAAGGCGACGACCAGGAACAGACAGATTGCGATCAATAGCTGTTTGAACAAGGACATCTGTAGGCATGCTCCTAGTGAGTGGTCTCGACCGGAAATCCTTCGGCCTGCATTCTCTTCAGCAGATCCTGCCAACGGGACAGGCGCTTGGTGTCACCGACCTTCTGGTTACCCTTGGCACCGGGCAGCCACAAACCTTCTGCATTGAAAGAGTAGACCGGCAGCAGGTCCGTTCGTTGGCTCGCCGGTTGAATAGTGTCGGTCAGGCTGTCGAGCACCAGCGGCATGGCGTCCGGACGCGCGTAATAGGTCAGCACCATGTGCGCGCGATTCAGGCGCAAGGCCTTTACGTAGGTGATGCGCAACTTGTCACTGGCCACCCCGAGGTGCCGCAGGCTGAAATACTTGGCAATAGCGTAGTCTTCGCAATCACCTGCGCCTTTCCACAGGGCTTCGATCGGCGTCTCCCAGTAATCGACCTGATGCCAGAGGTCGATGTCCTCGACATAGCGCATGCGCTGATTGAAGAAACGGTTGACCAGATCGAGCTGCTCCAGTTCGCCGATGGACTTCTGCGTAGCGAGCAACTGTTGCCAATCATCAATACGTTTCTGACCTTCGCCCAAAGGCCCGTACAATGCCTGCGCCCGACGGCTGATCTGGGAAAAGTCCCAGTCGGCGTGCACAGCGCCCTGCATGATGCCGGCGAGCAGCAAGGCGCCGCACAGCCCTCGCAATATCCGGGATTTAGGGAAAGGTAAAGCCAATGCAGGGCACTCTGGAGCGGCAGGTGGAAGTCGGTTGATGGTGTAGGTTAGCCCTTAAAAAAACAATGGCACGGTGAGATCACCCGAGGCGGACTAGACTTGGGAAAAGCCTCGATGTCGTGCGTTTGACAAGCCGCCTGGCGGTTACTAGTGTCAATTGGATCCAAAATCAAATCAGCCAATCAGGGTGCGTTGTAGTGACACATAAGCCCAACCCTCTCAGCAGTATCAAGGTCAACGGGCCGATTCCGGCGCACCTGGCTCGTTCGATCATTGAAGAGACCTTGCGTGCGGCGATTCTGGATGGTCGCCTGCCTTGCGGCATTGCCCTGCGCCAACAGGATCTGGCCGATCTGTTCGGGGTCAGCCGCATGCCCGTGCGCGAAGCCTTGCGCCAGCTCGAAGCCCAGGCGCTGCTCAACGTGGTCGCCCACAAAGGCGCGGTGGTCGCGCCGCTGGTTCAGGGCGACGCCGTGGAAACCTATGCGCTGCGCATCCTGCTGGAGTCCGAAGCGCTGCGCCTGTCGATCCCGCTGCTGGAAAACGCCGATCTGGAACAGGCCGCGCGCTATATCGACGAGCTGGAAACCGAACACGACTACACCGAAATCGGCCGGCTCAACCGTCTTTTCCACATGTCGCTGTACTGCAAGGCACCCAACAAGCGCCTTTTGCGGCTGGTCGAGGACGGGTTGAACGAGGAGGAACGCTTCCTGCGTTTCAATCTGGAGGCCATGGGGCTGGGCAAGCTGTCCCAGGAAGACCACCGCGCCCTGCTGCATTCCGCCGAAAATCGCGACGTCGCCGCTTCCGTGGAATTGCTTGAGCATCACCTCAACCGGGGCGTCGAGGCCATTACCCGCTACCTCGACAGTCCTGAGGCGCAGAGCAAGAAAGCTCAGAGGTAAGCATTTCCCATCCTGCGATAGCGCACTGGTGCCGCTATCGCAGGCATGCTTTGCCAGAACCATCCGCACACACTTTCCCGCCCTCTTCAGCCATCACCGACTCGTATGTCTCGGTGATCGCCCCTGCGTTGCATTACGCTGATTCCTGGGTCGGCAACGAGCCATGAACGGGCAACGCCTGCTGTAGTGACGCAGCCCCCGCAACAGGAACCAACGGAAGGAGTCTTGCCTCGGGACAGGAGAGCGTCGACCTCACCTTCGGCTCACTTTCATCCCTTCAAATCACTTCAAACAAGTCCAATGGAAAGTTGCTTCGAGTGAGGCATTCACTCTTTATGAAAATTTCGACTTATATAAGTTGGAAGGAGCAACTACGCCCAAATAAAACTTTAATAAAAAGTCTTATTGAAACTTATCGCACCTGAAAAAGTTATAACTTCAAATATCAAAAAATAACTTGCCCGACACTGTTTTTATGTACTAGCTTTTCCATCGCCGCCCAAAGCTGCGGCTCGTAGACACATGACCAGAACTTGCAGGCATTAGTCCTGCCGGGGCATTTGTTCGCCAGTAGAAAACTTTAAATCACGAAACGCCAATAGCCGAACACAACTTCCGATCATTGAAGGGATTATCCATGAACGCCACCAAAGAACTTCTGGAACAAAGGAAAGCCGAACTAAGTTCGCACCCGATCTTCTCCGAAATCAATTCACTTTCGATATTGCAGCGCTTCATGGAAAGCCATGTCTTCGCCGTGTGGGACTTCATGTCGCTGACCAAACGCCTGCAGCAGGAGCTGACCTGCACCCGCTTGCCCTGGCTGCCACCGCGCGATCCCCAAGCGGCGCGGCTGATCAATGAAATCGTGCTGGGTGAGGAGTCCGATGACCGGCCGGCCCAGGGGCACTACAGCCATTTCGAGTTGTATCTGGATGCCATGCGCGAAGTCGGTGCCTGCACTGCCACCGTGGAGCGCTTCGTGGCCTTGCAACAGGAAGGCGTGAGCTATGACGTGGCGCTGCAAAGCGTGGAGGTCGAGCCGGCCGCGGCGCGCTTCGTTCGCCATACCCTGCACACCGCGCTGCATGCGCCGGGCCACAGCGTTGCGGCGGCGTTTCTGCATGGTCGCGAGAGCGTGATCCCGCAGATGTTCCAACGCATTCTCGATGACTGGGGCATCGGCATCGAACAGGCCCCGACCTTTCGCTATTACCTGGAGCGACACATCGAAGTCGACTCCGAGGACCACGGCCCCGCCGCGGAAAAACTTCTCGCACGCCTGGTCGATGGCGATCCGCAACGAGAACAGGAGGTGTACGCCAGCGCGCTCGCCGCGGTGGAAAGCCGCATTGCGCTGTGGGACGGCCTGCGCCTGAGCATGAGCGAAGCGCTGGTGGAGGTGAACGCATGAACGCCGCCGACTACCTGTCGTTCGCCGACACCTGGGAGAGCCGCGCCACCATCCGCACCCGCCCGCGCCGTGTGCTGGAGAACGACGACAAGCTGATCTACCCCTTGAGCCGCCAGCCGCTGGTGCTGAGTGAAACCTTCCTGCGCGAGTGTCCCGGGCAACGGGATTTCGCGCTGGTGCAGACGCTGTACAAATTCATCAACGATGTGGTGATTTTCGAAACCGAGATCGTCGACAAGACCGCCCGCAGCATCGCCAAGAACCGCTTCGACCTGGCCTTCCCGTTCGCCTGCCGCTACGACGCCATGACCGTGGTCATCGACGAGGATTACCACGCGCTGGTGGCCATGGACTTCATGCAGCAGACGGTCGCCATGACCGGCATCGCACCCATCGAGCTGCCGGATGAAATCGAACTGAGCCGGGCGATCCCGGCGGCCATCGCTCTGGCACCGATGCACCTGCGCAGCGCGGTGGAGTTGATCTGCGTGGCCATTGCCGAGAACACCGTGACCGGCGACGTCGCGGCGTTCGCCAAGGACGACACGGTCAAGCAATCGATCAAGGGGCTGATGGCCGATCACTTGCTCGACGAAGGCCGGCACTCCGGTTTCTGGACGCGGATGGTGCGCATCTACTGGCACACCGCGAGCGAAGCAGACCGCCAGTGCATCGCACAGATCCTGCCGGTGTTCATCGGCCATTACCTGACCAACGACATCCAGAAGTCCTTCGACCTGCGCCTGATCGAGGCCTTGCCGATCAGCGACGCCGCGCGCCTGGCCTTGAGGAGCGAGGCGTCCGGGCTGGCCTACCCGATCAATCGCCATCACCCGCTGGTGGCCAACATCGTGCGGTTCCTGCGCAGCAGTTCACTGCTCGATTCGTCGTGCGTGCAAAGCGCCTTGAGCGACTACCTGATCTGACGAGGAGTACACCATGAGACGTCTCGACATTCTGCTGATTGGACGAAGCCAGGCCTTGACCGACCTGGGGCTGGAACTGGAGCAACATGGACATGCGCTGACGAGCTTGAAATCGCTCGATGGGCCTGTGCCGCTTGGGGCGGGTCTGCTGATCGATGACTTGAGCCTCGACTGGCAGGTGTCCATTGATGCGCCGCGCCTGACGCTGCAAGTGGGCATTGGTCTGGCCGGTGCCTCGGGTTTGCCTTCGCTGGATCTGTTATGCGCAGTCGATTCCAGATGGTTGAGTCGAGTGCCGATGGCCGATGAGCCTTCGGGCAACGGTCAGGCGCTGCGCTTGAGGGCTCTGGCGGAACTGGTGGATCAGGTGAGTTTGCTGGTGAGTCGCTACTCGCGGGACGCCGAATATTTCAGGCTCGCCGAATCTGCGGTTTGTCCTCACTTCGAATCGGTTGAGAATCTGCTGTTTCTGGACAGCCTGGCCTTCGTCCATCGGCTCAACGCGACGGCTGATCCCCGGCTGCTGGCCATTGCTCAGATACCGATGATCGAGCGGCTTGAGCAGCGTTTCATTCAGTCTGCCCGGCGACCGGCGCTGAATGTTGGGGGAAGCGTGTTGGACTATCGCCAATTGCATGCATTGAGTTGTGCGATACAGCAGCGTTTGCAGCCGTTGCTTGACTCTCTGGAAGGACCGCCGGTGGTGGGCATCTGTCTGCCAAAATGCAGTGCGCTGTATGCGGGGATCCTGGCGGTGCTGGGGTGCGGCGCGGTGTACCTGCCGCTGGAGCCGAGCCATCCGCTGCAACGTCAGCAATACATTCTGTCGAACGCCGGCGCGGTGTTGCTGCTGCATGACGGACAGCATCCGCTGGCGATTGATATGCCGGGGCTGGACATCACCGCTATCGATGCCGAAGGGGTGAGTCTCGATCAACCGCTGATGCGCCGTCGTCTCGATCTCGACGCGCCGTGCATGGCGCTCTACACCTCGGGCACCACCGGCCACCCCAAAGGCGTGCTGCTCAGCCAGACCAACCTCGCGCACTTCACAGCGTGGTACGCCGACTACGTGCACCTGAACGAGCAAAGTCGGGTACTGCAGTTTTCTTCCCTGAGTTTCGACTCATCGCTGATCGATATCTTCCCGACCCTGCTGCAAGGCGCCGAGCTGATCGTGCCCGACGACGATCAGCGTCGCGACCCGCTGCAACTGGTGGAGCTGATCCGCCAGCATCGGCTGAGCCACGCATTCTTGCCACCGGCACTGCTGAGCATCCTGCCGCTGGAGCAGCTGCGTGAACTCGAGCATGTGATGACCGGGGGCGATGTCTGCGAGCCTTGGGTTATCGAGCAACTGAGCCGCCAGGGCAAGCTTTACAACCTCTATGGGCCTACTGAAGCCACGGTGCTGATCACAGCGCGTCGATTGCAGGCGGGCGATCACAATCGGTGTTTGGGTGAGCCGATCGCCAACAGCCAGGTGCTGATTCTCGATGAGGATATGCAGCCGGTGATCGAGCAGACGGTCGGCGAGTTGTACATCGTCGGGCCCGGGGTGTGCCTGGGGTATCTGAACAATCCGCAGCAGACCTCTTCGCGCTATTTGGACCTGAATCTACCGGATGGACGAAGCCTTCGTGTTTATCGCACGGGGGATATGGCGAGGTGGACTGCTGGCGGGATCGAGTTGTGTGGGCGGCGGGACAATCAGGTGAAGATTCGCGGGTTTCGGGTCGAGCCGGAGGAGATTGAGCGCTGCCTGCGGGACGCCGGGTTGTATCGTCAGGTGGCGGTGGTGATCGACAGTCAGCGACGGATTCTGGCCTTCCTTGCACAGCCTCAGCCTGGTGTTGCTCTGGAAACGCTGAAGGCACATGCCACCGATTGTTTGCCGGACTACATGCGGCCCGTTGCGTGGACCGAGCTTGCGTGCATGCCCTATGCAAGTAACGGCAAGGTTGATCGCAAGGCGCTGCTGGAGCTGCCAGTGAGTGTCAGTGAGCTGGTGGCGCGACGTCTGCCGGCCAGCGCCGATGAAGCGCGTTTGCTGGAGATCTGGGCTGACTTGTTGGACCTGCCGGCGAGCGATATTTCGACCGATGAAAGCTTTTTCAACCTGGGCGGCCATTCGATCCTGCTGTCGCGCATGTTGCTGCGTTTGCGTGAGGAATTCGGGCGCAGCATTTCGATAAACCGGTTCATCGAGCTTCCTACGATCGCGAAGCTGGCGACGCTGGTTCGCGGCTGCGGTAGCGAAGAGGTGCTGAGCGAACAGGCCCTGGCCGACGCCTCCCGTGAGCTGACGGTACAGCCACTGCCTGTCGGGCAAATGGGCGATGTGCACAAGGTGATCGTGACCGGTGCCAACAGTTTTGTCGGGGTGCATATCGTCGAAGCGTTGTTGGCCTGGGGAGCGAGCGAGGTAGCTTGCCTGGTACGCGACGGTGGTGGGCGGTCGGCTGCAGAGCGTTTCGCTCTGGCGTTGCGAGAGAACCGTTTAGAGCACCTGGATCTGAGTCGGGTGAGGGTTTACGCGGCAGACATCACGCAGCCATCCCTGGGGCTCTCACAGGCGGTTTACGAGCGGCTGGATCGAGAGTTCGGCGCGCTGGTGCACAACGCTGCCAACGTCAACCATGTGCTCGATTACGAGTCGCTGGCTCGGGACAACGTCGAGCCGATTTTCGAGTGCCTGCGACTGTGTGAAGGGCGCAGCAAGAAGATCTTCAATTTCGTCTCGACGCTCTCGGCGTCCAGCACGATTACCAGCGAGGGTCGGGTGCTTGAGTTGCCTGCCGCGCAGACTCCGCCGATCTACATCAAGAATGGTTACAACCTGTCCAAGTGGGTGGGGGAGCGGATTCTGGAGCGGGCTCGTGCGCTCGGTGTGTGGGTCAATCTCTATCGCCCCGGCAATATCAGTTTCAACAGCCTCACGGGCGTGTGTCAGCCCCACAAGAATCGCTTGATGCTGATGCTCAAGGGGTCGATTCAGCTCGGCCAGGTGCCGGAGTTCGCGCTCAATTTCGATTTGATGCCGGTGGATTTTCTCGCCCGCTTCATCGCCTTTCATGCCAGCCGCTATCAGCCGGAAAAAGCGGTGTTCAACCTGCACAACCCCGAGCCGTTGAGTTGGGACAGTTACGTGGCGTCCTTTCGTGAGAGCGGCCGGGAATTCTCTTTGGTCAGCGTCGCCGACTGGCAGCAGCAGTTGGGCCGGGTCGATAGCGATAACGCGTTGTTCGGGGTGCTTGGGTTTTATCTCAACGGCTTCGAGGAAGACATCGGCGACATCTCGATGATTGGCCACGACAACGCCCAGGCCGGTGTGCGGCAGATGGGTGCGCGTTATCCGGAGAAGTCAGCGGCGCTGCTGCGCCGTGGCTGCGAGTACCTCAAGGAAATCAATTTCATCTGATTCATCACAACCAGGAAATGGAGCAAAACCATGATCAATCTGAAACCCGATACGCTGATCAAAAACCCTCAAGGCTGCCATGTGGTTTCTTCGGTGGAGGTTGCGGCCGATGCTGCGCAGGTGTGGGCGGTGGTCGGCAATTTTGCCGGATTCGAGCGATTCATCCCGGCGCTGTCGCATATCGAGATGACGGGGGATGGCGTGTCGTCCCTTCGCAAGAAGTTCTTCAAGGACGGCAATCTGGTGGTGGAGCAACTCAACTCTCGCGATGACACGGCTATGTGTATGACGTGGACCACGATCTACAACACGCTGGGGGTGGCTAATCTTTGGGCGGCGATGCGGGTTGAGCCTTTGAGTTCAGGTATTTGCATTGCGACCTGGAGCATCATTGCCGAGCCTGCGCAGGGCGATGCCGAAGGTGGGTTCAAGGAATTCGTTCAAGGGTTCGCGGATGATGCGATGGGGAATGTGTCGAAGCTGTTTGCTTGACGCGTTTTACTGGCCCGGAAAGACAAAACCCCTGTCTGCGTTAGCAGACAGGGGTTTTGGAATTCAATCTTGAC
Source organism: Pseudomonas sp. REP124 (assembly GCF_020164475.1). GTDB lineage: Bacteria > Pseudomonadota > Gammaproteobacteria > Pseudomonadales > Pseudomonadaceae > Aquipseudomonas. The sequence continues at coordinate 28,158 of NZ_JAIQWX010000081.1, forward strand.
GATGACCTACTCTCACATGGGGAAACCCCACACTACCATCGGCGATGCATCGTTTCACTGCTGAGTTCGGGATGGGATCAGGTGGTTCCAATGCTCTATTGTCGTCAAGAAATTCTGTGACCAGTCCGTTACGAGCGTAACGTGCCGGCGAAAATTGGTGACTCTTACTAAAAGACAAAACCCCAACTGCTTTT
>NZ_JAIQWX010000082.1 GCF_020164475.1 Pseudomonas sp. REP124
CATCAGCCGACAGGCAGCTTCTGTTCGGTCACTTGATTGACCGCATGGATTTTGAATTCTTCGGGGTAGATCGGGTTGCTCTTGGCAACTCCTACTTGGCCTCAATTTAAGGCTCAGAGGCGTCTATGAAATTCGGGGGTGATTCACCTTGACCTTAAAGACAATCTTTAAAAGCGTTTCAATGCCTAGCAGCACAAATGTGAATGACTATCAGTGCGCTAAAAAACACTTAAATCTTTAAGCGCTATACGGAGATATGATTCTTTAAATCTCCAGACCGGGTATCTTGATAGAAATAAGAGGTGATATCTCGAGAAGATAAAATGACACCAAATAATAAAGCGTGTGCGGCAATCGTTGCTGTAGTCGATGATGACAAAGATGTTCGTGATGCTCTAAAAAGCTTATTAAGATCTTGCGGCTATAAACCCCAAACCTATAGTTGCGCGTTAGATTTTTTGAATGCGAGCGACTTGGCTCAAACTCAATGCTTGATTTCCGATATCCAGATGCCGGGTATGAGCGGTGTCGAGATGCATACACGATTGATCGCGATGGGTTTTTGCATCCCCACCATCTTCATCACCGCTCACCCTGCTGCCGCGCCCCAATTGAGCGCTTATACTCCTAAACTTATTGCGTGCTTATCTAAACCCTTTAATCCTGAGCAGCTTTTTGACTACATAGAAGTTGCTCTTCTAGGCTAGCACCAAATTTTTCATCTAAAATCAGATTTGAATTTGATAATAATAGCTAGTTAATTTTAATTTCGGGCACCTTGGAGCTTTTGCTGTTCATTGGGTATGGTGAACTGGATCATCGCTCCGCGTGGGCGATTTCCTTTTCCCCACAGTTTGCCACCAAGTCCTTCGATAATTGAGCGACAAATGGACAGTCCCATTCCTAGACCTGCGTCTTTGGTGGTGAAAAAAGCAGTGAATACTTGCTCGGCTTGCTCCGTAGAAAAACCTGGTCCTGAGTCAGATACCTGTACAAGAATCCCACCACTTTCATCCTGTGACGTACTGATATGCAATTGTCGCACGCCATCAGTGACCGCTCTCATCGCCTCAATTGCATTGACTATTAGGTTGAGCAAGACTTGCTGCAGTTCAACTCGATCAGCCTCCACATGTGGCAATTCTAGAGCCAGTGCAATGTCGACCGTGACCTCCCCTTTAGTCGCTTCGCCATGAGTAAAATCCACCATCTCGCGAATCAAAGCATTTATATCCACTGACGATTTTTGCGGTGGGGTTTTTCGGATATGGGATCGAATTCGATCTAAAACGTCAGCTGCTCGATTTGCATCGGTGATCAGACGAGCAAGCACCTGCTCTGCCTCTCCAATCTCTGGTGGTTGCGCCTTCAGCCAACGTAGTGCCGCGTGACCATTCATCAGAGTTGCAGCGATGGGCTGACTAACCTCATGAGCTATTGAAGCAGCGAGCTGCCCCATAGTCGCGACCCGGTTGGCATGAGCTAACTCGTTCTGGACATCGCGATAGCGCCGCTCGCCCTCGTGGACTTTTTCTTCAGCTCTCTTCCGGTCGGTGAGGTCCATTACGAAAGCCACACCCTCAATTCGACTTGCTTCGAGCATTGCCAGGCCAACGATAACTGGCACTCGGCTGCCATCTTTTCTAACATATTCCTTTTCGAAGGATTGGGCACGGCCCGATTGCACGGCGTCCAACATAGAGTTTTCACTCACCTCACGAAACTCTGGCGGCGTCAGATCTTTCCAGCAGACACGTCCACAATTGACGTCCTCACGCTCGTACCCCACCATATGAAGAAAAGCGTCGTTGGCCTCAATAATGTCGCCCGCAATTGTCCAGAATAGAATTCCGATGATATTGGAGTCTACCAGGCGACGAATTTTCGCTTCACGTTCAGCAATTTCGCGGTACAAGCGCGCATTTTCCAGGGATATTGCTGCCTGAGAAACCACCAGCTTAAGCACTGCGATACGAGAGCCACTGAATGCCTGTGCTGTCAGGCTGTTTTCTAAATACAACGCTCCCGTGAGCTTTGAGTGGTTCATCAATGGCAGGCAAAGAATCGAACGGATGCAATTTTCACGGATGTAGGTGACCGCGGCATACGAGGCCTCCGCTAGCGCATCATCGATCACCACGCTCTCCCCTGTACGTAGGACATGGAAAAGAATCGACTCAGGTAGCATGCTTGCGCTCACTGGTACATCTCGCAGTTGCAACAGGGTCGAAGTGTCGCCAGCTTTTGCCTGCGCGACAATTCGATAATCCCCATCGTTCGAGAGAATTAACAGACCACGTTCAGCTCCTGCCTGCTCGATAGCCGTGCGCATAACTGTATCAATTAACTTCTCCAAAACTATGTCGCCTGAAACAGCTTTGGACACCTTAAGTACAGTGGCAAGATCGAGTTGTTCAACATGCGTTGCAGTGGTGGTTGTCGGGCTGGTCGTCGGATCTTCCACCCTCAGAAACGGATACTTTTTCTCTAGCTGCCGTGCCTTGCCGTCGGCGCCCCAACGTCGATATCCGAAACGGGCATCCTGCATGTAAAGTCGAGCAATTTTGGTCAAGCCGCGCGCTTCGTAATGTCGAGATGCAAGCTCATTAGCTAACGCTTCGATATGCACGAACCCGCTATTCTGTGCCGACTCTATTGCCTGCTCGTAGAGATGTTCGGCATTCATCCTGCGACCTTTTATGCGGGCAATTTCTGCTCTGATCAACGCCGAATAGCTAGCGAAATTCTCTGCGCAAAGGTTCTCCCATACACGTAATTCTTCGTGAAGCTCTGAAATAATCTTCAGATGTCGAGATCGCTCGGCAGGTGACGCAGTGTCGCAAACAGCCGCTCGTGCCAACGCTTCATAGAAATAGCATTCGGCTTCCTCCAAAAACGAATGGGAGGTCCAGATCAGCTTTTGTGCATGAGAGGCTGCCTCTAGGGCCTCTGCGTACTTGCCATCGAAAAACCTCGCCTGCAACTTCCGAATCCAATACCAGCATGAGTACAGTTGAGAGCTTTTATCCAAACAGCTTTCAGTACGGGATTCACCGAACCTCGCATCCTCCAGATAACCAAAGGTGGGTGTCACGCCGCGAAGCATTCGAATGAACGCAAGCTGGTTTTCGATAAAGTCGATGACCAGCCCAAAATTCACCTTTCTGGCGTGAGCCAAACCACGCTCGGCTTCACTTTGCACCTCAACCAGCGACTCACCAATAAATAACAGATTGGAGACTAAGCTGTTGCAAGTGAACGCGCCGAACGCAACGTCACCGCTCCTGGTCGCCGCCTCGAAGGCTTGCTGCATCTGAAGACCGCAAGACCGAACAGGTTGCGCCCAACGCTCGACGAATAGAGCGTAAGAGAGATACGTGCGGGCTTTGTAACGTTCTAGGTTACGGCGCTCAACTAGTTGGCATCCGAGCTCGCCGAACCGGAATCCATCCTGATAGTGATTGAAAAGGCGACCGGCGATTCGGGGAATATTCGCGTATGCCACGCACGAAGCGTCACCGTTTCCGTACTCCAGGCTCAGGTTGATTGCTGTGCAAATCGTCAGGCAAGCAAGGTTTGGATCTGTATGTAAAGCAGGAGAGAAAAGGGTAGTCAGCGCTTCGATCGTTGACAGAGCTTTCGCGTCGGTCATCGGGGGCATCTCGATGAGCGCCTCAATGCTCCGCTCTCCGAGAGTAGACCATATCTGATTGTATTCTCGGCTCACCTGATCGCTGGTAGGGTGAGGTGACCAATCGATACCAAGATGCCGAAGGAATTCGAGGCAAACAGCGACGGCGCTATGACTTTGATTGAGTACCAGATAGACGTCTACTTGCAAGCAGGCGATCAATGTGCGTTCGCACATCGTTCTCGCATGAGCCGATAACCTCTTCAGTCTCTCTTCCGCGACCGAAATATGTCCTGTCAGGAATTCACACAACGCGCGACCTGACTCCAATGCGAAAGCCAATTCATGCTGATGCTCCCAGCAATCCTCGTCTAGAAACCGAATGCCAATGGAGAAATAATTTAGTGCGGACGCGTATGCAGTTGACTCCTTGGCGCGTTGGCCGGCTAAAAGGTTGAATTGCGCAAGTTGCTCGCGTTCATCCCGCTCAGTGATAAGGATGGCGCCGCGATTGAATTGGCTGGCGATTTCGAAAATTGCTTCCTCGCGGTTTTCAGCCGGGATTTGCACTGCAAGCAGTCGGCCGATCCGTAGGTGGGTTTGAACGCGCACAGATTCGGAGGTCAGGAGATAGGCGGCCTCATGAACACGATCGTGAGAGAATGCGTATAGGTCCCCCCGGCGCTCGATGAGCTCCTGCTTGACCGCTTCCCTCAGCGCCGCATGAACGTTCGTCGGAGGCTGGTCCAAGACTGTCGAAAGGACGGCAACCTCGGCTACGCTGCCCAAACAAGCCAATTGATGCAGAGCCTGTTGTGTCCCACCTGGTAACCGCGTCAGCTTGCCAATCATCAAGTCTACAATGTTATCGGTATAGCCTTTGGCATGGATGCGATTCGTGTCCCAACACCAACGTCGAGCATCATGATCAAAGACTAGAAGTGACTCGTCGACCAATGCATGTAGAAACCGAATGACGAAATAAGGGTTACCTGCCGTCTTGGTCAGCACTAGCTCAGCCAACGGCTCGATACTTTTCAGATCGCTACGCAATGATTCCATCAGCAACTGCTCGACGTGCGATCTGGTAAGCGGCGCAAGAACAATTTCATCGATTCTGACACCAGTGCTGCGTATTGCTTCAAGTTTAGACGTCAAAGAGTGGGTTACATCGACCTCGTTATTGCGATACGCACCAATCAACATAAGATTGCGAATGTCTGGGTTGGTCAGGAGATCTTCAATCAAGTTTAGTGTTGCAGCGTCCAGCCACTGGAGGTCATCGAGAAATAATACAAGCGGGTGTTCCGGTCGCGCGAATACGCCTATAAACCTTCTAAATACAAAGAGGAAGCGACGTTGAGCCTGTTGCGGTTCGAGCTCCGGTATCGCGGGTGGCACGCCAATTATTAGCTTTAGCTCAGGTATGAGATCGGTAATGAGCCCTGCATTATCACCTATTGCATTTAAAAGTGAGTCGCGCCAAATTTTCAGTTCCGCGTCACTTTTACCTAATAGCGTGCGAATAAGGCTTTGGAACGCTTGGGCAATTGTTGAATAAGGGATGTCTCGCTTATACTGATCGAATTTGCCAGCAGCGAAAAGTCCGTAGTTGGGGATTAAGGATTTTTGAAGTTCGTATACTACTGAAGATTTGCCCATGCCTGAGTAACCGGAAACCAACAACAACTCCGGAACACTACTTCGGACAAGTCGCTCAAAAGCCACGCGTAAACTGCCGACATCGTCTTCGCGGCCATAAAGCTTTTCGGGAATCAGCAACTGGTCGGACGCGCCGTATTCATCCAACGTAAACTCATGAATACTTTGCTGTTGTTGCCATTCGTCTTGACACCGGCGCAGATCTTGCTCCAAACCAGCGGCCGTTTGGTAACGATCCTCCGCGGTTTTAGCCAGTAACTTCATGACAATCCGCGACAGCATCTCCGGTACGGTTCCAATCCGTAGGCGCGGCGCAGCTGGATTACGAGCGATATGGCTGTGCACCCACTCCATTGGATCGGACGCGGTGAATGGCAATGAGCCGGTTAGCATTTGATAGAGCGTGACACCGAGCGAGTAAAGGTCACTGCGCGAATCAATTGATCGATTCATCCGGCCTGTCTGCTCAGGCGCCATGTACGCGAGCGTGCCAGCAATCGTTTCTACTGGTTCTAATACCTTCCGTTGGCGCAACAGGCGCGAGGCGAGCCCAAAGCCAGTGAAGCGAACTTGTCCATCCAAGCAGTTCACTAAAATGTGCGCAGGCTTTATGTCCTTATGGATCAGCCCGCTTTGATGAAGCTTGCGAAGCGCGACGACTATCCTGATAGCCCAGCGCAAAAACCGAGCGGTCTCCATAGGCGCAACGAGCAGTCCCGCTAGTATTTCACCGCCAGGATCTTCGAGTAAAAGTACCGTCCTACCGTCTTCACGAGATAATTCAAGAGGTCTCGCTGCCCATTCACTACTTAGTTCGTCCTTAAAGCCAAATTCATGATTGAGTCGATTTAGGCTTTCAGGCAGGGGGTGTTCAGCGGAGGTACGGGCAATTAGGATACTACCGCCAAGATGTGGACGCGACCGCCGGCAGAGGACACGCTCACCATCGTCCCATAATGTCTGCATACTTCTATCCAATAGTCTAACTATAATCGGAGGTGATCAGTTACGCTCTGACGCTACGCTAATGACACGCTGTCGGATTCAGGAATATAACTTTGATGATTATTTACGTCTAAGTCAGGCACAAACGAGGACGAAAAATTTGGCCGTCGAAGTTATATTTATCAGTCGAACGCATCCAGGACTTAGCTATAACTGCACCATAGAGGTGCTAAGCGCCATGCGCTCAATACCCCACGGTAATGTCCTAAGCAGTAGGTGTTTCTACATCATGTTTTACGTAAGGCATCGGCTGCACTCCTTCCGCACCGGCAATTTTTGCTTTCCCTCTCAAAGTTTCCAGTAGCTGAGCTGTAGCGCTAGTAAGCTCGCTATTAAGGCTTGCCAGTTGTTGATTTATCTCACTTACGCGCTGCGCCTTTTGCTCATTCGTCAGGTTACGATTCATTTGAATAGCCTGAAGCTGAGCCTGTTGTTCTTGAATCTGCTCTTGTATGTCCTTAATCCGTTCGCGAATTTTGTCAAGCATCTTAGCTTGGTCCGTTTCAGAAGAATGATTAGAGCTTTTTGCAGATTCTGAAAGGCTTCGTCCATCAATTGAAATACTGACTTTGACCCCTTCGCGAACATTCGAAGGCGCATCGCTACCCACTTCACTCGTGGGAGCACTTTGCACAGGAATGTTCAAATGAAGATCCCGACTTGAGTGATGCGCAGGGTTGGTCATCGAAATCAGCGTTATGGTGCTCATACTTTGACCGTCCACTTTTTTCTAAAAATATTGGAATAAGTATTGTGTTTCGAATTTCAAAGATTTGGCCGAGTCAGTCGTGCCTGAAGGCATGGCAGAATCTAGGGTGTATGTACTATCCGCGAGAACATTGTCTAAGCATACACATTTGCTATTCATGTGCGACTATACGTACGTATAGGTGGCTGGCGAAAGGAAACCACGGGGATATTTGGAGCCATTAGAACTTGCTGTCGGGTCAATGGCTGTTGTTACTGAACAACCTCTTTCCGCTTTATTTGAATCCAGCGAAATTCCTTTCCCTTTTGTTTTCATAGCTTCCATCTGTTTAAAGTGCTTTGGAATGTGAACGCCAGATTCAGCGTCATATTGATGGCCGTGGGACCAGCCTAATATATTTTTACTGCCTGCCCAGTAACGTTTGACTTGGGCGGTCAAACCTTACCTGCATTGAAATTCGAGGTGCCAAATGCACGAAGAAATGTGACGACAGCAGTATTAATCCATTGATCCTGTTGCGCGGCGGAAGGAACTGATCCCGGATGGGTCAAGCATTGCATCTGTGCTTCCGAGCGCACCAAATTTGTAAAGATACTGGCTGCTGTTTCAAGTCCCACGCTACTGACATCTAATTCTCCAATCCGAGTAGATCGTTCGATGTGCTGAGCAACTAGATTATTCATAGAACTCGGCCCGACCAAGTAAAAATGGCGGGCTAACTGCGGAAACCTAGGTGCTTCACCGATTATTGCCCGAAAAAGTGCTAAGCCCGACGGTGACAGAAATATCGTCATATAGGCTCGGGCTAGAGTCGACAACACGTCACGCAAGTCATTCAGGTGCATAGCCACCGAGTGCACTGCTTGGATCGCCGCTTCACACTCTGCTTCCACGACAGCTTCGAATAGCTTCTCTTTCGTAGGGTAATACGCGTACACGGTGGACTTTGATACGCCGGCAGCACGTTGAATCATGTCGGTAGTGGCTGCGCTGAAACCGTGTGCCAAGAAAATCTCACGTGCTCCGGCGACAACCATTCTGGCTTTCGGGGAGAGGGTATCCGAATGGACGGTGGAGGTTGCCTGCATGCGGATTTAAGCCTGAATTTGATAATGGGTTATGTGCCTAACGGCATGGGCGCATTAGAAACATCGTCAATGGTCGCCGGACCCATCGGTACAGTCAACAATTACCAGTAAAATTAGGCTAAAATGGCCTAAACAGGTCAGTAAATTTGACCGTACCGTACCGATCGGTTTAGTCTGAATTTCGAGCGGAATTTTTCTTTCTAATCAAGTGACGACGTGACGAGCGACATATGAGCACTATCCAGGCACCGACTGACGCAACGAAAAATACCCTTCAATACCGACGTAAAAAACTTTTCCGGTTCGCGATTTTGGGCTTCGGGTTAGTTGCGTGTGCCTACGCAGGATGGAAATTCTTTTTTGCTGGCAATTTTGTGACGACTGAAAATGCCTACACAGCGGCCGAGAGCGCTCAGATCACCCCTTTGATAGCGGGCCCCGTAAAGGAAGTCAGAGTCAGTGACACGCAATTCGTGAAAGCGGGTGATGTGCTGGTAGTGCTGGATGATACGGACGCTCAGCTAAACGTCGCACAAGCACTATCTGAGGTGGCACGAACCGAGCGGCACGTTAGGGAGTTGTTGGGTAACGATGTGAATTATGCTGGTCAGATCGACCTGCGAAGCGCTCAGATTGCTGCAGCCCGCAGTGATCTATCCCGATTCACTGCCTCTTATGACAAAGCTCTCGTTGACGAGCGCCGTAGGCATAACCTCGCCGCGGTAGGTGCGATATCGCAGGAAGAATTAACCAACGCACAAACGCGCCTTCGCGAGGCGCAGGCTGCATTGGGTCAGGCCAAAGCTAGCATACGGGTTGCAGAGGCTGCGTATGAAGCAGCGAAAGGAGCAAGGCAAGCGAACTTGGCCCTCGTCGAGGACGGCTCACTGAACTCCAACCCGGCAGTACTGACGGCCAGGGCGAAGCTTAGCCAGGCTAAAGTCAATCTGGAGCGAACTGTATTGCGAGCGCCCTTTGACGGAGTCATTGCGCAGCGGGTAGTCGAGATCGGCCAGCAAGTGCAATTGGGCGCCCGTTTAATGACAGTAGTTCCTATCGACAAAATTTACGTTGACGCAAATTTTAAGGAAGGGCAGCTGCAGCGCGTTCACCCTGGTCAATCTGTTGAACTTACTGCAGATATCTATGGAAACAACGTCATTTACAAGGGAGTAGTTGTTGGTTTCGCAGGCGGATCCGGCTCAGCGTTCTCGGCTATTCCTGCACAAAATGCCACCGGCAACTGGATCAAAGTAGTTCAACGCTTACCGGTTCGTATTTCTCTGGATCGTGAGCAAATAATGCAGCATCCACTACGCGTGGGGCTCTCTATGCAGGTCAGTGTCGACGTCAGCGACAAGAGCGACCAGAACGCTGTGGTTAAGCGATAAACACTATGAGTACTTCCAACCATTCCCCTTTGAGTGGGGGTAATCTGATCATTGCAGCTGTGGTTCTGTCGCTGGCTAATTTCATGGTGGTTCTCGACACCACAATTGCGAACGTTGCAATGCCAACCATCTCGGGGTTCTTGGGTGTCTCAACCACAGAGGGGACCTGGATCATCACCGCCTACGCAGTAGCAGAAGCTATCACCATTCCCCTTACCGGATGGCTCGTCCGCCAAGTCGGTGAAGTACGCTTGTTTACAATATCGCTCGTTTGCTTTGTAGTATTTTCTGTTTGCTGCGGATTGTCGTGGTCGTTGGGAAGCTTGGTGATTTTTCGGGTACTGCAAGGTTTGGCAGGCGGACCATTGATTCCACTTTCCTCAACTTTGATGCTCGCTGTCTTTCCAAAGGAAAAATCGCATATCGCACTTGCGTTATGGGGAATGATGACCGTTGTGGCTCCTATTTTTGGACCAATCCTCGGTGGAATTATTTCAGACAACTGGCATTGGGGTTGGGTTTTTCATATCAACATCGGATTTGGTTTGTTGGTGATGCTTGGTAGTTTAAAGGTTTTACGCGGGCGGGACGGTCCGACCTCCCGCACAAAAATTGATGGTGTGGGGTTAGCACTGCTCGCAATTTTTGTAACCAGTTTTCAGTTCATGATCGATAAAGGTAGAGAGCTGGATTGGTTCTCTTCTCCTATTATCACCACTTGTGCAGTTATTTCAGTAGTAAGCCTCATTATCTTGACTATTTGGGAACTAACTGAAGTTGAACCTGTGATTGATCTGAGCGTGTTTCGATCTCGCAACTGGTTGGTTTCCACCGTCACATTGAGTTTGATGTTCGGAATATTTTTCGGAAACATTGTTCTAACACCTCTTTGGCTTCAGCAACAAATGGGCTATACCGCTACCTGGGCGGGGCTGGCTACCGCGCCAATGGGGATACTTGCTGTTATAAGTGCGCCTATAGTAGGAAGATTGCTACCAAAAGTAGACCCGCGCTGGATTGTGACATATGGCATGAGCGTACTAGCAATTTCATTCTTTATGAGAGCCCATATGACCACTCAAGCAGATTATGGGACAGTTGCAATCGCCATGTTCGTGCTGGGAGCGGGTATACCCGCTTGCATGATCACGCTAACCTCATTGGGAGTTTCTGACCTGCCCAGTGAAAAAGTCGCAAGCGGGGCAGGCTTGCAAAACTTCCTAAGGGTATTGTCTATGGCAATTGGCTCTTCATTGACTCAAACCTATTGGGAACACATGAGTAAGGAAAGCAGATCTGAGCTCGTTGCAGTTATCCCTTCAGAGGCACAACAAGAAATCATTGCCGGCGCGATGGGGAATCATCTGACGCGTGAAAGTGCTTCAGCGGTTTTTTCACGCTTAGTTGATGGTCAGGCAGTAATGCTCGCCACTAATGACTTCTACGCTTGGGCGACCCTGCTTATGACATTATCAATTGGAGCGGTATGGTTAATCAAACGACCCAATGGCCCCCTACAAGTTGCAGCCCATTGATGGGGACAGCGCAGAAAAACGCTTTTCTCTGGTGGAGCTTTAAGTAGTGAATCGTCCCTACATTCGTAGACACCTTTAAATGGCCCTTTCTGGCCTTGTTTTGCTTCGCCACCGGCAGCTAAGCGTCGTTTTCAGCCGGTCGCGACAGGCAACAATCGGCCAAAAGCGGCCGGCCGTATGTTAGTGACTTTGTCATGCGTGACCGCTTTTTCAAGGCGCACTTGCTCGCCGCGGGGGGCGCTACCGTGGACTAGGACAATGTCGGTATACCTACGCCAGTCAGTTGTTGATCACGGGTGTGGCGTCGATCGGCTGGATTGCCGGCGCCAAAAATCACAAGCCCTCGATTTTCTTTAGAAAACCAGTGGTTTGCGTTTTAAGAATTTGGCGGTGAACAAGAGATACGTCGGCGCTGGACATACGATAGGGGATAAGATTTGCAGAGGCGCATGAACTCAAAACCTGCGAAACGTCTTACTTCTTCCAACTGTTACGTACGTCGGCTTCATCGGCCGTGTGATGTGCTCGAACAGCAATTTCCGCTGCGAGTTCTGCCTTCAGGTAGGCCTCATCCGCCCTAAGTCGAGCCCACGCAGCATTGCTTTCTGCGGACTCTAAGCGAGCATCGATTTCCTGGGCATGCTGATGACTGCACCCGGCCGTCGTCGCCAGGAGTATGTTCAGCACTGCAACGGTGAAGTATCTGCTCATTTTTTATCCTCGGCTTTTGCGCCTGAAACATACAATTGACGACTCAAGTATCGGCGGGCATTGCTTGACTTCTCTGACTTTTATCAATCAGACAGCATCTAGCGATCGGGGGAATTGAGCACTGGCGCCTTCTTGATTTAACTCAATGCCCCGATGTTGCTCAGGCGTAGAAAAGTGGAACGGGCAAATACCGCCCTTCAACCGAGGAGATCGTCATGAACGACTTGAGTCTGCGTAAAACCATTCTGGAAGAGCTTGAATTCCAGCCCAACATCGATGCCGCCAACATTGGTGTTGCCGTAGACAATGGAGTCGTCACCCTGACCGGCCACGTTACTAACTACACTCAGAAAGTCAGCGCCGAACGTGCAGTCAAGGCGGTTAAAGGCGTGCGTGCACTGGCCGAAGAAATTCAGGTAAGACTGGACAAGGGAGCCGGCACGGCGGACGACACCATCGCCAATCGTGCGTTGAACATCATCGAATGGAGTTCCGATCTTCCTGTAGTCGGCGTCAAAGTCATTGTGGAGAACGGCTGGGTCAGCCTGGAAGGTCAGGTGGACTGGCAGTACCAGAAAGAAATCGTAGAACAGGCCGTACGCAAACTGTCCGGCGTGGTCGGTGTGGATAACCGACTCACGCTTCGTCCCCGGGTTGAAGTGGGCGATATCCAGAAACGCATCGAAGAAGCACTCAAGCGCAATGCCGAAGTTGATGCCAATGGGATTCATATCAAAGTTGAAGGCAATGTGGTCAAACTCGAGGGCAAGGTGCATCTGTGGCGTGAGCGTCAAATCGCAGAACGGGCCGCTTGGTCGGTACCTGGTGTTAGTAAGGTGGAAGATCATTTGCTTATCGGCTGAACGCGCCAAATCACCTGCGCATTGCGCACTCAAAGCCGGGGCAATGGGCAGCTAGGGAAAATGGGGCGAGGTCAGCTAACGCAATGGACGGATTATTACGGACCTCGGCACAGGGTGAAAAAACACGCAGGTATGGGGCATCTCGTTTGAGTGAATATCTGCCGCGCACAGCGATGCTGTGTTGCGGACTCGATGGCCACCTCTACGCATGCCCCCTCCTCATTCAAAGGGACATGCGTCTGGCCAGTTCGTCATGGGGCGGCCACAAGGCATTAATACAGGCCTCTTCGTCCTTTTGCGTAACGGGTTCAAGGGCTATCGGCTCAAGCAGATGTATGTTCACCATCGCTAGGCGCACCAGGCCATTCTTGTCGAGAAGGTGATGTGCCACGCATTCACACAATGACCGAGGCATGGTGTCTGGAAGGGAATCTATCTCGGCATCTTCAAACTCGATCTCTAAACGTGCGGTGCACGTATTGACCAGTTCCAGCACCTCGTGAGAGGCGAAGTTAAACACCACAAAATAGCCTGCCATCAACGCCACGGAGACCGACACCAAGAGAGTTGCCTCGCGCTTCCAGTGTATGAAGCCCGTCCAGTAAAGGCATTTGTGCGCCACTTCTCTGCTCCAGTCCTGCACCGCATGATATCGGTTGAAAAACTTGTGGTTTGACATGGCTGGATCTCTCATCATTTTTATCAAAACAATGACGCTCAATAAAAAATGGCGTTTGATCTGTATCAAACCCAGCGTACAAACGGCGGTCGCTTTGGGGCGCGTACGTTATGAACCTGCGGTGATGTCGATGCCTTAGAGTTCGACACTGTCGCGATACTCTGGCACTGATACCGACCACCCCAACTCCAGAGTGATGCGCCGGCGGAGCACATCCGACGCGTTAGGTTCCCCATGGACGACAAAGGTATGTTTTGGCGGCCGTTTGAACCCATGCAGCCACTGCATGATTTCATCAGCGTCGGCGTGTGCGGACAGTGTGTGCATCGGCACCACCTCGGCGCGGATCGGCACGTCCTTGCCGTGGATACGCACCGAAGAAACTCCGGCAACAATTTGCGCGCCACGGGTACCACCGGCCTGGTAGCCAGGCATTAGCAGTGTGTTATTTGGATTGGGAGCCAGAGCCTTAAGGTGATGTACCACTCGCCCTCCTGTTGCCATGCCGCTGGCGGCAATAATGACCGCCGGGGTGCGTTGCTGATCAAGCGCTTTCGACTCATCGACCGTGTGTACGAATTGCGCTACATGGCACATGCCTTCGCAATCTTCCAAGGATAATCTGTGCTCGTTTCGGAAACGCTGGTACAACAGCGTGACATCGGTTGCCATCGGACTGTTGAGGTAGATTGGAATATCGGGAATTTCCCGTCTGCGCTTCAACTGATACAAGTAATACATCAGCAATTGAGCGCGCCCCACCGCGAACGATGGCACAAGGGTAATCCCTCGACGTAATGCAGTGCGGGTGATGACGTCGGCCAATTGCGCTTGTGGTGCTCCGTCCGGATGTTGACGATCACCGTAGGTAGACTCCACCAGCAGATAATCCGCCTGCTCGACAGTCTCAGGAACCAGCATCACTGGGTCATTCGGCCGTCCCAAGTCCCCGGAAAAAACCCAAGTCTGTCCGCCAGCAATCATTTCCACCGTCGCGGCACCGAGAATATGCCCGGCGTTACGCAACAGTATGGTCATGTCCGCAGCGACTTCCACCTTGTGGTGCAACTCTACCGGCCGCAACAGTTTCAGTGCTCTCTCAGCATCTTGCTCAGTGTAAAGCGGCAACGCCGGGTTGTGCTTTGAGAAGCCATGCCGGTTGGCGAACTCAGCTTCCTCCTCCTGCAAGCGGCCACTGTCCAACAGCAGGATTTTGACCAATTCACAGGTGGCGGGTGTGGCGTATACGGGGCCACGATAACCGTCGCGCACCAGTACGGGTAGATAACCGCTGTGATCAAGATGCGCATGGGTCAACACGATGGCATCGAGATCGGCGACCGGAAGTTGGAATGGGTCACGATTGTGCAGTCGAAGTTGCTTGTAACCCTGGAACAGTCCGCAGTCGACCAGCACATGCTGGTTGCGATGTTCCAGCAGGTACTTGCTACCCGTAACCGTACCCGCAGCTCCTAGAAATGTGATACGCATGGCCGTTGTCCTTGCACTTTCAGAGGAGCGCTATTGATCGCTCCTTTTGGCCCAAGGTCAGTTGATTTTTATCAATTCAGGCTTGATGACAGCTCGTTCAATCGTAAGCGCTCCATGAACCCCACATTTAAAGCGCTTAGCTGATTGCGGATGCTGTGTTCCCGATTTCTTTACGGAGCCAGTTCGCCATGATGCGTCCCGACGCCAAAGTCGAAAAAGTGTACCTCTATCCCAAACCCGTCGATTTCCGAAAATCCATCGACGGCCTGGCTGCGCTGGTCGAGTTGGATATCAAGGTAGCCGTGTTTGATCCTGTGCTTTTCGTCTTCCTCAACAAGCCCCGCAACCGCGTGAAGATATTGTATTGGGAGCGCAACGGCTTCTGTCTCTGGCTTAAGCGCCTGGAATCCGAACGATTTAAAACATCGCCCGATGCCAACGATGAAGCGATCATCCTGACCGTCCAGGAACTGAACTGGCTACTTGATGGTTTTGATCTGTGGCGCAACCGCCCTCATCAGGTTCTGACGCCACGATTCGTGGCTTGATTCGGTATAATCCCGGGCATGATTTCCATGCCCGAAGATCTCCCTGACGATCCTGAATTGCTCAAGCAAATGCTTGTGAAGATGCAATCCAAAGTCGGTCTGCTTGAAGAGCAAGTTGCATTGCTGAGGCAGCGACTGTTCGCTCGAAAATCAGAGCAAACGGTCGATCCTGCGACTCCGCAAATGGCATTGTTCAACGAAGCTGAAAGCGAAGCGGAGCCTGCCAGCGATGCCTCGGAAGAAGAAATCGTTGCGCCATCCAGACGTCGCGGCAAACGCCAGTCGCTACCCGCCAATCTGCCCCGAATCGAGATCATCCACGATTTGCCTGATCACGAGCTGACCTGTGTCTGTGGCTGTCGCAAACATGCCATTGGTGAGGAAATCAGCGAGCAACTTGAAATCGTGCCAATGCAGATCCGGGTGATTAAACACGTTCGTAAGGTCTACGGCTGCCGCGACTGCGAGACGGCGCCTGTCACCGCGGACAAACCGGCTCAACTGATTGAAAAAAGCATGGCCAGTCCAAGTGTTCTGGCGATGCTGTTGACCACCAAGTATGTGGATGGGTTGCCGCTTCATCGCTTCGAAAAAGTACTGGGTCGACATGGCGTCGATATCTCGCGTCAAACATTGGCCCGCTGGGTAATTCAATGCGGTGAGCACTTCCAGCCGCTGTTGAATTTAATGCGCGATAGCCTGTTGGCCGGCCGTATCATCCATTGCGATGAAACCCGCGTGCAGGTATTGAAAGAGCCTGGCCGAGAGGCGAGCAGTCAGTCCTGGATGTGGGTGCAAACCGGTGGGCCACCAGACAGGCCAGTAATCCTTTTTGACTATTCCACCAGCCGAGCGCAGGAGGTACCTACTCGACTGCTCGCTGACTATCGCGGCTATCTAATGACCGACGATTACGCCGGGTACAACGCGCTGGGCGCACAAGAAGGTGTTGAGCGCCTAGGGTGTTGGGCCCATGCCAGGCGCAAGTTCGTTGAGGCGCAAAAAGTGCAGCCAAAAGGGAAAACGGGACGTGCCGACATCGCGTTGAAGTTAATCAGCAAACTCTATGGCATCGAGATCGCCTATAAACAAAGTAGCAATGAGGCGCGAAAAAAAGGTCGCCAGGATTTGAGTCTCAAGGTGCTAGGTGAGCTGAAGGCTTGGATGCTGAAAACTCTGCCCCACATGACTACACAGAACGCTCTCGGCAAAGCGGTCAACTACTTGGCAAACAACTGGAACAAACTCGAACGGTACGTCGAGGAAGGCTACTTGCCCATCGACAACAACACCGCCGAGCGTGCGATTCGACCTTTCGTCATCGGTAGAAAAAACTGGTTGTTCAGTGACACACCCAAAGGCGCGACGGCGAGCGCTCAACTTTACAGCTTGGTCAAGACCGCCAAAGCTAACGGCCAAGAACCCTATGCGTGGCTGCGCCACGCACTGGAGCGTCTGCCACAGGCGTCCTCAGTTGAAGATTACGAAGCCTTGCTGCCGTGGAACTGCACACCTCGGTCGCATAGCTGAACGCTTCGCCCATCTTTGATGAGGTGTGGTTTATGGAGCGCTTACGTTCAATCGAATGAGCGTAAAGGTTTCACAATCATCAAACTGCACGGCGCCCTGTTCAAGATGCTCTCTGCCGTATCACCCAGAAATCGTTCGGGACCGTGGTGATAGACCGTGCCCAGCACCAGCATGTCAAAGGCATTGCGCTTCGCGAAAAGCCCGATGACCTTATGGGGAGTGCCTGTCAGTGAATGCCGATGCGTCTGATTGATGCAGTAGCGCTCGGCAAGTGCATCGAAAGCTTCTTGCTGGGCATCTTCTATCGCGGCGCTCAAACTGTCATCTAGACTCCCTGTCGGTACGCTGAAAGGTACGTCTCTTAGGTGTGACCAACGACTGACGTTGAGCACGTGTAATTGAGAGCCGCAGCAAGCCGCCAGAGTAGAAGCCAAGTCGAGGATTCGGTCGTTCAATCCCTCGCTCAACTCTTCAAGATGAGACAAATCGATTGCGGCAAGAATCTTCGATGGCTTGGGTGTTTTTGCATCAGTCACAAGGTGCAGATGGGTGGGACACTCGCGCAGCAACCGCCAGTCCAGAGGGCGATGAAAAGCGCGGTCGAGTGCAGGCACATACTGGCTGTCCTTTATCACAAGATCTGGATGTAAGTCATTCACATACTCGAGTATGTTGGCGAGGCTCGACTTGGCCCAGACCACTTCGGAGGTGACCCGCATTCCGATGCACCGCTTGAACCGGGCTTGCTGCTCCAGCCAATGCCGGTGCATCTGCAAATAGCCTTCTCGTGCCAGTGTCATTGCCTCATGGTCTAGCAGACCGGCCACGGCCAAAGCGGGAACATAGTCGAACGCAACAATATGCAATTCCGCGCCGGTTGCTCCCGCCAAGGCCTGCGCGCGCTCAAATGCTGGAGTCAGCGTCATCTCGTTTGGCGCAATCAGGAGAATGCGTTTAAGTTTCAGCATCATTAACCTCCCCTGAAAACAGCCACTTGGCGGTATAGCCAGACTTCCTTTTCCAAAGCTCGAATACCGTTGCTCAATTATTCTGTATTACCTGGCGGTAAGGTATGACTTTTATCAATGAAATCTCAAACGCTCGAAGATCATTGATTTACCTCAACGACTTTCTATCACTCAGATGTAGAAAATGGACAAAATTCCAGTTCCTACATGCTGGCGGTTCGCTATGTTGGCAGTCACACTAATCAATGCGCTGGTGGTCATAGCCGTAGTCGTGATTCATTACGAATGTCTGCTGCGTCTGAATGACTGGCTACCCCGTCTTAAGCTGTGGAGCCGCTTCAGAATTGTGGTGGGAGTATGTGGCGCCCTAGTGGCCCACGCCACGGAGGTTTGGTGCTTTGCGGTGGTTTATTACTTGATGGTTCACTCCGGGCATTGGGGCAGCCTCATAGGCAACTTCGATGGTTCATTGATGGACTGCGTTTACTTTTCTTTTACGACATATACGACGATTGGCTTTGGTGATATCTCGCCAGTCGGCAACCTCAAATATTTAACTGGCCTGCAAGCCCTCACCGGACTGGTTCTCATCACATGGACTGCATCCTTTCTTTTTTTGGAAATGCAGAAGTACTGGAGGCGTAAATAATCTTCTGTACGCCACATCGGCTGCACATTCAGTCCACGTAATGCAGCACTGACTAATCTAGACTGCCAGTATGCAGCAAGGTACCTGATACAGAATATGTTCAATCGTACTCCCAAGTAGTTTATCCATACCATGGGATTGAACCCGCCCCATCACTATTACATCCACATGGTGTTCATGGGCGAATTCACTCAGTGCGTTGGCAGGACTGCCCTCAATGAAGTGTCGAAGATTGGAAGGAACCGCGAACTGTTCGGCTAACCTGCTAAAGGATTTTTCCATATCCGCGCGAAGGGCCCGTGTGAGGTCAGTGAGGCTCAGCCCCCGCATGACCGCTAGGAAGGGAGCGGAGATATCGTAGGCGTAAATCAGGTGCAACTGAGCATCGCACTGGATGGCGAGACTGCGCGCTTGTTTGATAATACGCTCGTTCAGCTCATTATCTATCGCCTCACTGTCCGTTACCTCAACCGCCGCAACCACTTTGCGGGGCAATACGTAACCGCTGCCCCCCACCAGAAAAATGGGCACCGGACAACGGCGCAGCAGGTGCCAGTCAAGTGGCGTAAAAGAAACTCGGTTGAACAACGACTCATATTGATTTTGCTTGATCAGCAGGTCGGGTTGCAGCTCCGCGACATGATCGAGAATTTCCTGTTTCATGTCGTCGGCCCAGACCACCTCAGTAGTGACTTCAACCCCTTTGCCACGCAACTTTTCAGCTTGAGCTTGGAGCCAATTGCGCTGGTCCTGCAGATAGCCCTCTCGTGCATGCTCACGATCACCTTCTTCAAGTAGAGATAACCATTTGAATGAGGGAACCAGTGCTGCGATATGTAAACTCGCGCCGCTGGCATTCGCTAGGGCCGCCGCATGGTTGATCGCCGAAGAGTGACGCAGGGTCGGATCGACTACCAACAACAGATGTTGATACTGACTCATGACTGCCCTCCATTCAGGCGAACAATTCAGCGTGATGCTGATCGGTTGTGCACATAAATGGGTCCGCCACCCTCAATCAGTGCATATGGCTTGATAGGTCGATTCTGCGAGCCGGATGCCCTTATGACTTGATCTACATCAACAACGGTGGCCGTGGCTGATGCTCAATGAGGAGGAGCGCTTTGGCATTTGTTGGCACGCTTTCCTCAATACAGCGAAATGGATTATTCACTGAGCAGGCAAAACTTCGATGTATCAGACATTCGCCACCTTTAACGGTGGTGTTACCGAGTCCTGGATTCGTAAACAAATGCAATTACTGGGTATAGTTTCGAGATTGCTCCCGGCACAATGTACCGAAGCTGGCCTGAACCGGTCGTCGATGGCAAAACCGACTTGTTCTTTGCTGAACGCATGCTACTGAGCAACCTCTTGGCTACCGGATCCGCCGCAGAAAACCTGACGTTACTTGATCGTATAGTTGACTACACACCTACCGCGATGGCGCTCGATCGAAATGACGAAAATTTCCGTCTGATCGTCGATACCACACTCAGCGAAAATTCTCGATCAGTCGAGATAGAACAGGCTTACGGCAAATACTTGGAAGGCAACAACGATACATCCAGAAAATTGTTCAAGGTCTACGCGATTCCGTGACGAAAAAACTGTTTAGCCGGTAGAGGATCTACCACGCATTTCGCTTGCACAGATGAATGCACAAGCGCTTACCACTTATCGCAATCATCGAAGAACGCTCCCAATGCAAGCCCATCACAGCGAGCACACCCTATACTAATTAGAGTTTGCAGAGGGGGCTTCGAAATGCCGGAATCCCGTGCCGATCAAGTTCACCACCTCAAAGCCGCATGCTCCAATTGCAGCGTACTGGAGTTGTGCTTGCCGATTGGCCTGACAGGTCAGGAAATCGAGCGGCTGGACACGCTGATCGTGCAACGATTGAAGGTTCGTAAAAGCGCAGCGCTCTATCGTGCGGGCGATCCTCTACGCTCGCTTTATGCCGTACGCATCGGTTCATTCAAAACCAGTGTGCTGTCGGTTGACGGTCGCGAGCAGGTGACGGGGTTTCAAATACCGGGAGAAATGCTCGGGCTGGATGCCATCAGCACTGATCGACATGCTTGCAATGCGATTGCCTTGGAAGACAGCGAGGTGTGCCCCATCCACTTCGCGCACTTGGAAAAGCTTGCCCATGAACTGCCTTCGCTTCAGCATAATCTTAATAGGGTTCTCAGCCGGGAAATCGTGCGCGATCACGATATGTTGATGATGTTGGGCAACATGAATTCGGACGAACGTCTGGCGGCGTTTCTGCTTAATTTTTCACAGCGATTCCATACCCGCGGCTATTCCTCCAGCAACTTTGTACTGAAGATGCGTCGCGAAGAAATCGGTTCCTATTTAGGCCTTCGCCTGGAAACCATCTGCCGCGGCATCGCACACCTGCGTGATCAGGGATTGGTGGAGATAAGCGGTCGCAACGTAACCATCCGCAACATGGATGGACTCAAGCAACTGGTTGTAGGTTGCCATCGCCACCTGAGCTGAACCTCGACGAACTCACTCTCGGCCATGCTGCCTGACTGCCAATATGCTGCCTGGGATAGAGTACAAAGCTCGCTCGGTGTTACTTCCGATCAACCGGTCGAAGCCTACTCGGTGTACGGTCCCCATGACCACGACATCGGCCAGATACTGCTCAACGAACTCACCGATGACCGGCACTGGCAGTCCCATAATGAAATGCCGTCGTTCCGGCGGCACACCATGGCGCTGCGCTAGCGTGACGAATGCCTGATGCAAGGATTGACGCAACTCCTCGATGATATCCACGCCCCATCCACCTCCGGCCAATGGCGCATCACTGTTGAAAGCGGGCGACAAGTCATAGGCATACAGCAGGTGCAAAGGCGCGTCGCATTGCAGAGCCAGGGAGTTGGCGGTCTGGATGATGGTGTCGTTCAAACCACTGATGTGTGTCGAGGGATCAAAAGGGTCCACGGCAGCTACAATCCGGTGCGGCAGGCTGTAGCGGATGTGGTTGACCAGATGCACTGGAATCTTGCACTCACGCAAAAGATGACAATCGAGCGGGGTCATGAATACTCGTTTGAGTACCGGTTCGAGAGCGACATCCTTGATCAGCATGTCGGGTTTCAAGTCTTCGATCGTCCTCAGGATATCCAGCAGTGGATGAGTGCTGAAGACCGCCTTGACGCTCACCTCCAGCCCCAATTCACTGAGGCGGTCGAACTCTTCAGCCTCCCAGCGGCAGTAGCGGCGCAAATAGCGCTGACGCTCTGTGTCATCAACTTTTTCTTGCCACAGATGAACCACGGGGACCGGGTCGACATAGGCTCGTACATCCAGCGCGCTTCCGGCTGTCTTGGCAAGTGCAACCGCTCGCAACAGTGCAGGGGACTGTTGTAAGGATGGATCGCAGACCAGCAGTAAACGTTGATATTGGCTCATCAAACACCTCCGTTCGAACCAAGGCGTTGCATCTCGGTTTGCTTACAGACTGCGCTCCAGCGCCCCTTGCCGTTTGATGTACATCAAGCATGGGCAAATCATCAGAACTGTAGCGGGCGTCTGATCCAGATCAGGTCCAGGGCCCAACAATGGCGTAGAAAAGAGTCAGGCACGTCTTCCCGCGCGCCTGACTACGAAACGCACTGGAGGAACACCCATGCTCACCGTCAAAGATCACAACGATCGGGCTGCGACTGCCTACGCCAAGGTCGATGGCCAACACTGGATCGAAGCACTTCGCGATGGCCGCCACGTGCTGATCCGGCCGTTGACTGCAAAGGATCGTGATCGTGAATACGCCTTCATCAAAAAACTGTCTCCAGAATCCCGCCATATGCGGTTCCTGGCACAGATCGCCGAACCAAGCTCTGCGATGCTGGACCAATTAATGGATACCGACGATAGCTTGCGCTTGGCCTACATCGCCTTGGTCCATGACAACGGTCAACTGATTGAAGTCGGAGTTAGCCGCTATGCCGTGGCTGGCGAACACAACTGTGAATGTGCCGTTACGGTGGCCGATGAATGGACCCACCTAGGACTCGGTACACTATTGATGGGGCACTTGATCAAGGCCGCGCGTAAACATGGATTCCGTCAAATGTTCTCGGTGGACGCGTGCAGCAATGCGCCGATGCGTGACCTGGCCAAAGCACTAGGTTTCGATTCGCACAACGACCCCGACGATAGTCGTCA
Source organism: Pseudomonas sp. REP124 (assembly GCF_020164475.1). Classification (GTDB taxonomy): domain Bacteria; phylum Pseudomonadota; class Gammaproteobacteria; order Pseudomonadales; family Pseudomonadaceae; genus Aquipseudomonas. Next base: position 22,652 of record NZ_JAIQWX010000082.1, read on the forward strand.
GGTCATCCATCGCCTTTACCTTTAATTTAATAAGTTGCCCCGTGACGTTGGACCCGTCACGGGGCAATGCCGATTTCAGAATGTGAACACTTTTCCTGGTTTGATTGCCAGCACGCTACACGGCGCTCGATGCAGGAGTTGCTCGGCCGTGGTTCCCAAGAGTTTTTTCAAACCATTGTGCTGCACCGTGCCCATGACGATGACATCAATGCGGTACTCCGAGACGAATCGGCAAATACTGGGCACAGGGGCACCCTCAATGAAATGGCGGTTGTCCACGGCTACACCGTGACGTTCAGCAATAGCCGTGAATGCTTCTTGCTGCGCCTTTCCTGACATTTCATGAACACCGCTGGCCAACGGCAACGAACCAAATCCCATGTCTTGAGCATAAAGAGCCGTCCAGTCAAACACGTGCAGCAACTGGAGATCTGCGTCGCAGAGCGCTGCGAGTTTCGCCGCGGCGTCGATGATCTGATCGTTGAATACACGATCTTGATCTTCATCGCGCAACACATCGATGATGGCCAGTATGTTGCGAGGTCTTGGGTGCAGGGGGGTGGTGACCAGATGAACCGGCACAGGGCAATCACGTAGTAGTTGCCAATCCAGTGGCGTAAAAAACACCCGCTTCAGCGTCGACTCTTCGCTTGCATCCTTGATGATCAGGGCGAGTGTCATTTCGTCAATGAAGTGCAAAATCTCCTCGTAAGGATGCTGCACCCATACCACCTCACTGGTGACTTCGACGCCATGCTTTCTCATCGATGCTGCGTGATCCACAAGCCATTGGCGATGAGTTTGTAGATAAGCGTCTCTTGCCAGACGGAACTGTTCCGGGTCGAACAGCCCAGCTACCGCCAATGCCTGGGAATAGTCAAACGCTACGATATGCAAAGGCAATTGCATCGCCAGTGCAAGCGCAGCAGCTCGGTCGAATGCAGGTGTACGGGTCATTGATGAAGGAGCAATAAGGAGTAACCGTTGAGTTTGCAACATGGGGCACCTCGGCACACGCACGTCTATCCGGGAGGTGTTTTAGATTGATCTTTTCCTGTTTCGAATACTTGATTTGTATCAGTCATACGCATGTGCTTCATGTCAGCCACATGCCTGCCCACATCGCCAAGGTCAACAATACCTGCCCGGGAATGACCAACGCTGCAAAGCGTGGCCCTCCACTGACCCACGCCACCCCACATTTACTGACGGAATTTGTGCTTATCGCGATGAGCACAGGGCCGACAATGCCGTCGAACGGTAATTGACCCGATTTGGCCAGAGAAGCTATCGAGGCCGTCGAGGCATGCGCATCGGCAAGGCCACTAAACATGGCGGTCAACATTACCCCCAATTGGCCGAAATGGCTGAGCATCATGGATGAAGCGAAGGTGATTCCTGTCATCGTCGAGGTGACGATCAAAGCCAGTTTGAGATTGAACGCTCCACCGACCTGGACTGACTCCGTGAGAGTCCTCGCAGGCCGAGGAAACATCAAGGAAACACCATACAAAGCAGCTGCAATGGCCGCGCAAATCAATGGTCCCCACATCTGGCGCATCAAACCGGGATCGACCGCTCCCAGGATCATTCCGACCTGCGTGACGGTCGCCATATTCGAAAGAATCGCGGCCGCACTCAGTACCTTGATATTGTCGGGCTGCCGCGCCACGAGATGTCCCATGGCGGCGATGGTTACGGTGCTTGAGGCAAACCCGGATGCGATGGCGCTGATTGCATAGCCGTAGCGAGTGCCCAAGGCGCGAACGGCAATATGCCCAGCCGCGCCCACTGCCATCAACAGCACTGTAAGGCTGCAAATGGTACGTAAATTGATCGCCGCATAGGGACCAATAAAGCGATCCGGCACCAATGGCAGTACCACCAGCGCTGCCGTCAGCAAAATCAGGCCATCTCCCAATTCCGCTTCGCTCAATTGACTGCGGGCAAAATAGTGAAGCTTTTCCCGGTAGGTCAACAGCCCCGCCATAACCACGCCGAGGGCAATTGCCAACCCGGGGTTCCAGCCACACAATGCCCCGAGAACCAGCACTGTTAACAACGCTACTTCGCTGGTGACGCCGGGATCAGCGTCCACACTTCGCCAGTACGCTACAGTGACGAGCATAGCCAGAACAATGGCTACGATCCCCACAAGCAGGCTCCCACCAACCTGCATCGCCGCATATCCTAATATTGCGGAAATGGCGAATGTGCGCAGACCTGCACGAGCTCGGGCCTCGCCCTGGCCCTTGTGTCGCTCGCGTTCAAGACCGACGAGCATGCCAATCCCCAAGGCAGCGGCTGCGCCGGTCCAACCAACGGTGTCGTTCATCGGCAGGTTACCGGGCTGAGTTTTGACAGTTAACGTGTTACATCACTAACCCAGGAGATCGGCACACGCCGATTCGTTGCTGAGGTATGTAGCTTGACGAACTGCAACTCGTGTTTTGACAGCTCTGGCGCCCACTCCCCGCGGCCAAACATGTGGCGCATCAATACGTGCCCTGAGTCGATCAACAAAAATTTGCGCTTCTCCCTTGCTATCAAAGGGCACCTCGATGTCATCCATCCACACCACCCAACGATGGCTCCTCGGTTTCTCCCTGATATCAATGATCATAGAGACCTCCGTAATGCTCGATAACAATGTTCGGCGCACCTTTAAGGTGTAATCGCAACCTTTATCACTCCGTCCCGTTGATGCGCAAATAGCTCATAAGCGGCCTCAATTTCATCGAGGTCGAAGCGATGGGTCACCAGTGGCGAAAAATCCACACTCCCACTCTGTACTACAGCCATCAAGCGACGCATCCGCTCCTTCCCCCCCGGACATAGGGTAGTGACAATGCTGTAGTCCCCTAGCCCTGCTGCGAAGGCGTCCAGGGGAATGCTCAGATCATGGGAGTAAACTCCGAGGCTGGAAAGCCGACCACCAGGGCGAAGTACTCGCAGTGCCGACTCAAACGTGCCTTGAGTACCCAAGGCTTCGATGGAGACGTCGACACCTCGGCCGTCCGTCAGCGCCATGATCTGTTCCACCACGTTGCCGTCCTTGAAGTTAACGACATGGGTCGCGCCCAAACGGCGCGCGACACTGATCCGTTCGGCCACCGCGTCCACACCAATAATCATCGTTGCACCTTTGAGTCGAGCCCCTGCCACCGCACAAAGTCCAATCGGACCAAGGGCGAATACGGCAACGGTATCGCCGATATTTACCTCGCCGCGCTCAGCACCAGAAAATCCGGTGGACATGATGTCAGGGCACATCAATACCTGCTCGTCACTGAGTTTGTCTGGTATGGGACATAAATTGGCCAGCGCATCCGGTACCAGCACGTACTCGGCCTGACAGCCGTCAATGATATTGCCAAACTTCCAGCCGCCGGTTGCTCGAAATCCATGACGAGTGTCTGGCCCGTCCTGTGAGCCACAGCCGCACAGACAGGCGAAACTTTGTCCACTTGGAGTAATCGCCCCGGCAATCACCCGTTGTCCTTCGACAAAACCGCGTACCTGTGACCCTAAACGCTCAATGACACCCACAGGCTCGTGCCCCACCGTCAACCCGCGAGCCACGGGGTATTCCCCGCGCAGTATGTGCACGTCGGTACCGCAAATGGTTGTGGTAGTAATTCGGATCAAAGCATCCAGCGGTCCGACTTCAGGAATGAGCTTGTCCTCCAACACGATCCGGTTCTTTTCAACGAAAACAGCCGCTTTCATGGTAGCCATGTTGATCCCTCCGCCTCTGAGGCCGACGACTCGGCCTGAATCAAAGACTGCACTCAAGACACCATCGAAAGTTTGATAATGGTCAACAATTGAGTCACGGGAACCGGTGCCAGCTACGGTGCAACAGACTACATCTGCCATCACATCAAATTTGACAAAGATCAATTCCGTAGCCGTCAGCTGCGGCAAGCTAAATTACAGATTCTACTCTTGAGCGACGCCGACCTATCCGGCGAGCGATTTCCTAACGGAGACCTGTAATGTCTGATCAATCACGCTTCATGCTGATCGTCTCGCCGCTGATGGAACACAGCCCTGCATTCGACCGCGCCGCCGCGTTGGCAAAGGCTTCAGACGCCGCGCTGCATATTGTTGCTTTTGATTATCTGGAGGGGCTGGCGACTGCTGGAATGGTCAATGAACAAGCACTGGAACAAATGCGCACGGGCTACGTTGAGCGCCATCGCCAATGGCTTGAGGATCAGGCACGCCCCTTGCGCAAGATAGGCGTACACGTCACGACTGAGGTGGTTTGGGTCGAACGGCCGTTGAAGGAAATTCTAATTCATCTGAGAGAGCAGCCGATGACCGTGCTGATCAAGGCGCTGGAGCACGAGGCATTGCTGTCGCGTTTGATGTTCACCCCATTGGATATCCATTTGTTGCGCGAATGCCAAGTACCACTGCATTTCGTCAATCGTTTGCATAACGTTTTACCACGCAGGATAGTCGCTGCGGTCGATCCGTTTCATTGTGACGACCAATATCAGGCACTCAATGACAGAATTCTGCACGAGGCTGCGAAACTGGCGAGTGTCTGTAGCGCGGAGCTTGATGTGATCTACGCTCACGACCTTTCGAGTGTCAGCGCAGACGAATTCGGCTTTAGCAATGGTTCGGCGTTCTTCTCCACAACAAAAGCTAAGACTCTTTTTGACGCCCAAGCCGACACTTTTCGCGACCTTTGTGAACGCAATGGTATTCCATCGGAACGCCAGCACATGATTATGGGTAATCCGGCCAAGGTATTGTCCAGCTACGCCAATGCTTACGAAACGGATGTGATTGTCATGGGGCGGGTTGGTCATCGCGGAATCGAACGCCTAATCGGCAGTACGGTGGAACACCTGTTGTACAAATTGCCGTGTAGCGTCTGGGTGGTATCACCGGAAGTCTTCTGAACCATGACCGCGGCTATGAGTCACCAATCTTCAGAGTGGCTCGCAACCCCGAAGGCGTTCGATTTTCCAGTTTAATCTGTCCGCCAAAGCGCGCGGCGATAGTCTGAACGATGGTCAGGCCCAATCCCGCGCCCTGGTCGTTTCCCCGGCTGTAGAAACGTTCGAAGAGCCGGTCGCGTTCCTCTTCCCGGATACCTGGTCCATCGTCCTCTACCGTCAGTTCGTAGCCATGCTCGATCTTTTTCAGCCCGACCGTGACAAGCCCATGGGCTGGAGAGAAGTTCGCGGCATTGGTCACCAGGTTGTTCAAGGCAATGTCGATGGCCGTCGGGTCGACTCGCACTGAAGCGATGTCGTCGGTGACGTCGAGCACCAGCTCAAGATCCTTGCTCAAGAGCCACGGTGTCATCTGGATCAGGCTGTCTCGAACGGTGGCAACCAGATCGATCGGCTCGGGCGGTGGTGTGCCTGCGCGAGGCTCCAGGCGCGCCATCGTCAGCAACTGGTTAACCAGGCGGCTGGTGCGGTCTACGCCGGCAATCAAGTGTTCCAGGGAGGCGCGTCGGTCCTGTTCATTTTCCGCCTCCATCAGGTTTTGCGCGTGGACTCTG
>NZ_JAIQWX010000083.1 GCF_020164475.1 Pseudomonas sp. REP124
CTTCGCTCCTACAGGGGAATGGCGTATGGATCGTGGGAGATCAGAGGTTTTCGTAGCGGTTCATGTCCAATACGCCCTCTTCCACCGGATCGGTTTCGTGGATATACAGGCTCAAATCATGGAAGTACTGCCAGAACTGCGGATGGCTGCGGCGAATGCCCCAGCGCTCGACGATTTTCTCGAAGCGGTTGGCGTCCTTGGCGTTTTCCATGGCATCGACGAACTCAGGAACCTGGGCAGCCGGAATGTTGAACATGAAATTCGGATAACTGCTCAGAACCCCCGGGAAAATGGTCACGGTGTCCAGTTCCGGCTGATAGCGCAACGACTCGCCCAGCAGGAACGCCACATTGCTATGAGCCCGATTTCGCAAAAGGCTGTACACCACCCGTTTGCCGCTGGCGGTCTCGACCCGCAGCATGGTGGCTTCCGGCAATTGATCGATCACCTTGAGCCCTCCCGCCGGACGTGAGGTCAGGCGGCTCAGCGCCTGCTCGGCGTCTTGCAGGTCGGGGTCGATGTTGGGTCGCGAGCAATAGGCGCCGTCGCAACGGTTGATCGGATCAGGCTTGGCGTTCAGTTCGCCGTAGCGAGCCAGCAGTTGCATCGCAAAATCGTATTTCGGGTCTTTTTCATCAAGCTTCAACGCAGTCGGCTTGTCGTCATCGATGTTTTCGTAATCCAGCCACATCTTGATTTTGCCGCTGCTCTGGTACCAGTCGTCGAGGTAATCCTCCCGGGAGTCCGCCGGCATCAGACGCAGAAAATTCTGCTCGGCACCGTTGCGGATCAGGTCGAAATAAAGCCGTGTCTGGGCCTGATGGGAGACATTGCCGAACACGTCGAAATTGACCGCCAACTGGTAATAGGTGCGCTCCAGCAACGGGTAGTCGAAGAGCCACATTGTCTGCGGCACCTCGCCGATCAGCCCTTTGGTCACGGCAGCGCTGTCGAAATGGCGAAAGATGCTCAACAAGGCATTGTCATTCCCGGCCCACAGGGTAGACCAGCTCGGCGCCGGCAGATCCGCATAGCTGTCGCGGCGCAGCGCCTCGTACTCGTTACGCTTGTTGCGGTAGTCGTGCCACAGGCTCAGCACGCTGCCAACATCGTCGTTCTGCCCTGGCATCGCCAGCAAGGGCGTGGCTTGCCCCCGGTAATTCGGGTCGGTGATATAGAGGTCATGTTCCGGCGCCTGGAACAGGGCCCAGAAATTATCGCGGATCACGTCCGTGGCGATCTGCCCCCGGCACACCGGGCCGCGAATGAAGGTGCGCACGAAATATTCGGCGTTATCGAGCATGAACTGATAGCGCGCCTGCGCCGGAATCGCCTCGAAGGTCGCGAAAGGATTGGCCCGGCTTTGCGGTCCATAACCCGGCAACGCTGTGACTTGCCAGTTGCCGTTATAGAACAGGCTTTTGACCCGGGCCATCTTCGCCGCGCTGAGCGGATAGGTGATGTGGGTCTTGTGCACGATAACGCCCTGCACCGGCCACAGACGGTAATAGAACTCGGTGCCGGGGTCGTCGTTCGGGCGACGGGTGCTGATCAGGTCGATTGGCTGGCCGGTGGGCGTGCGCGAGCGAACCCACTGGAAGAAATGCCCAGGCTCGCCGTCCTTGAAGTAGATGTGCGCCAGAAACCAGTGCTCGAACAGCCAGCGTCCAACCAGGCTTTGCCGGGCGCCCGGCGCGTTCAGCAAGTTTTCCCACTGAACAACCTGCAGCGCTTCCTTCGCGCTCGGCACCAGGCCCTGCTCGTCGATCGGCGCGCCGGACGCCAGCCAGCGTTGCAGGGTCTGGTATTGCTGATCGGTCAAACCGGTGACGGCCAGGGGCATGCCCTGCTGCGGATGGGTACTGGCATAACCGTCGAATTCCGCTGGCATGGCGCAGACGTTATCTCGATTGAGACCCAGCACAATGTCTTCCGGCAGCTTGGCATTGGGTTGCAGCGGCGCGCGATGGCCCAACTCGAGCATCCGCGCCATCAATGCCGCTTGGCTACCCTGAGCGTCGAGCACCGAATAAAAGCCTTTCTGCTGCCATGCCCGCTTGCCGAACGCGTCATAAAACAACCGGGTCGGTGCGGCGGCCTGACTGCGATCACCGTCATAGACCGGGGACTTGCTCGCGCCTCGCGCCGCGCCTTCGCCGCTGCCCAGGTTGAGCTGACAGGCCGAGTCGTAGCAGGCGTGGCAGGCCACACACTTCTCGGTGAAAATCGGTTGAATGTCACGGGTGTAGGAAATGGCAGGCGAATTTGCCGGTGCCTGCGCCAGGGCGCCCCAGTTCAGGCACAGCAATAGACTGCCGATGACGACGCGATATGACATTTCGATCCCGATCCTTGAAAAGACGCGCGATTCTACTGGTCAAACAGCCATGCCAACATGAGCGATATTCATGCAAAAGCCTGACATGCTCCAAAAGCGCACAGGTTTGCTATTATCCCGGCCTTTCGTCATGGCCTTTCCGAGTAGTCCAAATGTCCGATCGCAGCGTTCGCCTTCAAGCTCTCAAGCACGCCCTCAAAGAGCGCATCCTGATTCTCGATGGCGGCATGGGCACGATGATCCAGAGCTACAAGCTCGAAGAGCAGGATTACCGTGGCAAACGCTTCGCCGACTGGCCCAGCGACGTCAAGGGCAACAACGACCTGTTGGTCCTGACCCGTCCGGACGTCATCGCGGGCATCGAGAAAGCCTACCTGGATGCCGGCGCCGACATTCTGGAAACCAACACCTTCAACGCCACCCAGATTTCCATGGCCGACTACGGCATGGAAGAACTGGTCTACGAACTGAACGTAGAAGGCGCGCGCCTGGCGCGCAAGGTCGCCGACGCGAAAACCCTCGAGACCCCGGACAAGCCGCGCTTCGTCGCCGGCGTCCTCGGCCCGACCAGCCGTACCTGCTCGCTGTCCCCGGACGTGAACAACCCCGGTTACCGCAACGTGACCTTCGATGAACTGGTGGAGAACTACACCGAGGCCACCAAGGGCCTGATCGAAGGCGGCGCCGACCTGATCCTGATCGAAACCATCTTCGACACCCTCAACGCCAAGGCCGCGATCTTCGCCGTGCAGGGCGTGTTCGAAGAGCTGGGCATCGAATTGCCGATCATGATCAGCGGCACGATCACCGACGCCTCCGGCCGTACCCTGTCCGGCCAGACCACCGAAGCCTTCTGGAACTCCGTGGCCCACGCCAAACCGATCTCGGTCGGTCTGAACTGCGCCTTGGGCGCCCGCGAACTGCGCCCGTACCTGGAAGAGCTGTCGGACAAGGCCAGCACCCACGTTTCGGCGCACCCGAACGCTGGCCTGCCGAACGAATTCGGCGAGTACGACGAGCTGCCGGCCGAGACCGCCAAGGTCATCGAAGAATTCGCCCAGAGCGGCTTCCTGAACATCGTCGGCGGTTGCTGCGGCACCACCCCGGGCCACATCGAAGCCATCGCCAAGGCCGTGGCCGGTTACGCGCCGCGCCAGATCCCGGACATTCCCAAGGCCTGCCGTCTCTCGGGCCTGGAGCCGTTCACCATCGATCGCAACTCGCTGTTCGTCAACGTCGGCGAGCGCACCAACATCACCGGTTCCGCCAAGTTCGCCCGCCTGATCCGTGAAGACAACTACACCGAAGCCCTGGAAGTCGCCCTGCAGCAGGTCGAAGCCGGCGCCCAGGTGATCGACATCAACATGGACGAAGGCATGCTCGATTCGAAGAAGGCCATGGTGACCTTCCTCAATCTGATCGCCGGCGAACCGGACATTTCCCGCGTACCGATCATGATCGACTCCTCGAAATGGGAAGTGATCGAAGCCGGCCTCAAGTGCATCCAGGGCAAGGGCATCGTCAACTCGATCAGCATGAAGGAAGGCGTCGAGCAGTTCATTCATCACGCCAAACTGTGCAAGCGCTATGGCGCCGCCGTGGTGGTGATGGCATTCGACGAAGTCGGCCAGGCCGATACCGAAGCGCGCAAGAAGGAAATCTGCAAACGCTCCTACGACATTCTGGTCAACGAAGTCGGCTTCCCGCCGGAAGACATCATCTTCGACCCGAACATCTTCGCCGTGGCCACCGGTATCGAAGAACACAACAACTACGCTGTGGACTTCATCAACGCCTGTGCCTACATCCGCGACGAGCTGCCCTACGCCCTGAGCTCCGGCGGCGTGTCCAACGTGTCGTTCTCGTTCCGTGGCAACAACCCGGTACGCGAGGCGATCCACTCGGTGTTCCTGCTGTATGCGATCCGCAACGGCCTGACCATGGGTATCGTCAACGCCGGCCAGCTGGAGATCTACGACCAGATCCCTGTGGAGCTGCGCGACGCCGTCGAGGACGTGATTCTCAACCGCACTCCGGAAGGCACCGACGCCCTGCTCGCCATCGCCGACAAGTACAAGGGCGACGGCAGCACCAAGGAAGCCGAGACCGAAGAATGGCGCAACTGGGACGTCAACAAGCGTCTGGAGCACGCACTGGTCAAGGGCATCACCACCCACATCGTCGAAGACACCGAAGAGTCGCGCCTGTCGTTCGCCCGCCCGATCGAAGTGATCGAAGGGCCGCTGATGGCCGGCATGAACATCGTGGGCGACCTGTTCGGCGCCGGCAAAATGTTCCTGCCCCAGGTGGTGAAATCCGCCCGCGTGATGAAACAGGCCGTAGCCCACCTGATCGCGTTCATCGAACTGGAAAAAGGCGACAAGCCGGAAGCCAAGGGCAAGATCCTGATGGCCACGGTAAAAGGCGACGTGCACGACATCGGCAAGAACATCGTCGGCGTGGTGCTGGGCTGCAACGGCTACGACATCGTCGACCTGGGCGTGATGGTGCCGGCGGAGAAGATCCTGCAGGTGGCCAAGGACGAGAAGTGCGACATCATCGGCCTGTCCGGCCTGATCACTCCGTCGCTGGATGAGATGGTCCACGTGGCGCGCGAGATGCAGCGCCAGGACTTCCATCTGCCGCTGATGATCGGTGGCGCCACCACCTCCAAGGCGCACACCGCGGTGAAGATCGAACCCAAGTACAGCAACGATGCGGTGGTCTATGTTACCGACGCCTCCCGTGCGGTGGGCGTGGCCACGCAATTGCTGTCCAAGGAACTCAAGGCCGGTTTCGTCGAGAAGACCCGCGAGGAGTACATCGACGTCCGCGAACGCACCGCCAACCGCAGCGCCCGCACCGAACGCCTGAGCTATGCCGCCTCGATCGCGAAAAAGCCGCAATTCGACTGGGGCAGCTACACCCCGGTCAAACCGACGTTCACCGGCAGCAAAGTGCTGGATAACATCGACCTGAAGGTGCTGGCCGAGTACATCGACTGGACGCCGTTCTTCATTTCCTGGGACCTGGCCGGCAAGTTCCCGCGCATCCTCCAGGATGAAGTGGTCGGCGAAGCCGCCACCGCGCTGTACGCCGATGCCCAGGCCATGCTCGCCAAGCTGATCGACGAGAAGCTGATCAGCGCTCGCGCGGTGTTCGGCTTCTGGCCGGCCAATCAGGTGCGCGACGATGACATCGAACTCTATGGCGATGACGGCAAGGCGATTGCCAAGCTGCATCACCTGCGCCAGCAGATCATCAAGACCGACGGCAAGCCGAACTTCTCCCTGGCCGACTTCGTCGCGCCGAAGGACAGCGAGCTGACCGACTACGTGGGTGGCTTCATCACCACCGCCGGCATCGGCGCCGAGGAAGTCGCCAAGGCCTATCAGGAAGCGGGCGACGACTACAACTCGATCATGGTCAAGGCCCTGGCCGACCGTCTGGCCGAGGCCTGCGCCGAGTGGCTGCACCAGCAGGTGCGTAAAGAGCACTGGGGTTATGCCAAGGACGAGGCTTTGGACAACGAAGCGCTGATCAAGGAGCAATACAGCGGCATCCGCCCTGCCCCGGGCTACCCGGCCTGCCCGGATCACACCGAGAAGGCCACGCTGTTCGCCCTGCTCGATCCTGAATCCAGCGAAATGCGTGCCGGCCGCAGCGGCGTGTTCCTCACCGAACACTACGCCATGTTCCCGGCGGCAGCGGTCAGCGGCTGGTACTTCGCTCACCCGCAGGCGCAGTACTTCGCCGTGGGCAAGATCGACAAGGACCAGGTGCAGAGCTACACCTCGCGCAAGGGTCAGGAGTTGAGCGTGACCGAACGCTGGCTGGCGCCGAACCTGGGTTACGACGAGTAAACCCGACAACTCGGTCAAAATGTGGGAGCGGGCTTGCTCGCGAAAGCGCAGTGTCAGTCAACATCATCGTTGACTGTACCCACGCATTCGCGAGCAAGCCCGCTCCCACATGGGGTTCGTGCATGCCTTGAATTGTCTATGCTTATCTCTCACACATCCGTGACGAGGGGTTTATGGACGATCCAGTCGACAACAAGCCGCCGACCTTCTGGCAGATGCTGCACAGCGTCATGGCCGCAGCGTTCGGGGTGCAGAGCGGAAAGAATCGCGCCCGAGACTTCACCCACGGCAAACCCAGCCATTTCATCACGCTGGGAATCCTGTTCACGGCAGTGTTCGCCCTGACCTTGTTCGGCATCGTCAAGCTGGTGCTGATGCTGGCCCTCTGATCGTATTCCTCTGTGGGAGCGAGGCTTGCCCGCGAAAGCGGTAGGTCAGGCGACATTGATGCTGGATGTGCCGGCCTCTTCGCGGGCAAGCCTCGCTCCTACAGATGTGGTGTCAGTGCATCAGGGTCTGCAGGCTGAACGGATAGCGATACGACGTCGGCCGCCCCTTGGCCGAAAGCTTGTGAAAATCCACACCGAAATCCGGAGCAGTCCCCATCGCCAACAGTCGCTTCGCCTGTGCTCGGTCAATCAACTGCAACAACGGAATCTGCCGATCGCGACCGCCGTACTGGCTGACGTCGACCCCTTCGTCATAATCGTGCAATTGCACCAGCGCCCAGCCACCCAGACTGAAGTGCCCGCCCAGCAATACGCTCAACCGGTTATCCAGCAACGCATGCAACGCTGCGGGCGAATTGTTGATGGTGCCGAACAGCGCATCCTTGCCGGGTTTGCCGCCTGACTCCTCAAAAGCGCGCATCACGCCAAAACCCATCTCGTCATTGGCCGACCAGACCAGCGCGGTCTGCGGATAACGCTTGAACAACAGCTTGGCCTGCTCGTAAGCCCGCTCATGAGTCCAGCCGCCATAGACCAACTGACGCAAGCGCACCTCGGGATGCTCGGCCAGCGCCCGGCGCATGCCCTTTTCGCGCAACTGCGCCGACGGGGTGATTTTCAGTCCGGAGAAAGCCAGCAGATCGATGTATTCACCCGCAGGCACCGGCCCCCGCAGGCGGATCAGCTCCTTGAGCATCAGGTAGCCGCCCTCCTCGTCGTTGGGCACCAGGCTGCCGATCCAGTCGGGGTATTTATCGGGCCGGGTGCCCAGCAGCCGCATCTGGTCCTGGGTCAGGGCGTTGTTGACGATGAACAGCTTCACCCCGCTGCCCTTGGCCAGGCGCAGGATTTCCGGGGCGATGTATTGTTCGTTGACGAAGACCAGATAGTCCGGACGCTTGGACCCCAGCAGCACTTCGCGGGCCTTGCTGACCATGAGATCAGGGTCGCGATCGCAATATTCTATGTGCAGATCCATGCCCAGGTCTTTGGCGGCCGCCTGCATGAATTGCGAATAACTGATCCAGAACACTTCCCTGGTGTTGCCCGGATTGAGGAACAGCACCGATGCAGCCTGCGCGCAAGGTCCCAGGACCGTGGCCAGCGCCAGCAGCACGCCACACAGAAACTTCAACATTTATCGCCCGAGCCCCCGGAAATTCGCCGCGCATTATAGCCAGCGAACACCCGCAAAACGGCGTTTGTTGCAGTTTTTGTCCGACAATCGTCGGAACAGGGCCCGGGCGGGTCGTTTATTGATGACTCACCCAGAAAATCGCTGTGCCGACCACCAGAATGATCAGGAACAGAATCGCCCAAGCATCGACCGTGCTGTCGCTTTTCCTTGCTTTGGTTGGGTTGCTCATTGCATCGCCTCTTGTCGGTTTTATCGGTGATTGCATAAAGACTCGACCAGAGTTAAGACGATGATTGCCCGCACGACAAATGTGGGTTACCTGACAACTATTCTCGTTAGGCGATTTGGTTCTTTACATATATTGAAACATCACTTTTGCGCATAACTGCAAACTGGTATCTTGCCCCGGCTCCGAAGGGAGTGCGCGGCCGTGCGCGCAGAATTGCAGAGGCTCTTGGACTACGGCAAGCACAAAAACGCAGCTGTATCCGAGCGAACCAGCCTGAGAACAGGACTTATATGTACGTATACGACGAGTACGATCAGCGGATCATCGAGGACCGCGTCAAGCAGTTCCGTGATCAGACCCGACGCTATCTGGCAGGCGAGCTGAGCGAAGAAGAATTCCGCCCCCTGCGCCTGCAGAACGGGCTTTACATCCAGCGCTTCGCGCCGATGCTGCGTGTTGCGGTGCCTTACGGCCAATTGACTTCGCGCCAGATGCGGATGATGGCCAAAATCGCCCGTGACTTCGACAAGGGCTATGCCCACATCAGTACCCGGCAGAACGTGCAGTTCAACTGGCCGGCGGTGGAAGATATCCCGGACATCCTGGCAGAGCTGGCCACCGTGCAGATGCACGCGATCCAGACCAGCGGCAACTGCCTGCGCAACGTCACCACCGACCAGTTCGCCGGTGTCGCCGCCGACGAGCTGATCGACCCGCGCCCATGGTGCGAAATCGTCCGTCAGTGGACCACTTTCCACCCTGAATTCGCTTACCTGCCGCGCAAATTCAAGATCGCCGTCAACGGTTCGACCTCCGACCGCGCTGCCATTGAAGTCCACGACATTGGCCTGGAGCCGGTGCACAACGCCGCGGGCGAGTTGGGCTTCCGCGTGCTGGTCGGTGGCGGCCTGGGCCGTACGCCAGTGGTGGGTGCATTCATCAATGAATTCCTGCCGTGGCAAGACCTGTTGAGCTACCTCGATGCCATCCTGCGTGTCTACAACCGCTATGGCCGTCGCGACAACAAGTACAAGGCCCGGATCAAGATCCTGGTCAAGGCGCTGACCCCTGAAGTCTTCGCGCAGAAGGTCGATGCGGAAATGGAACACCTGCGCGGTGGCCAGACCACGCTGACCGAAGCCGAAGTGCACCGCGTCGCCAAACACTTCGTCGATCCGGACTACAAGGCTCTGGACAACCAGACCGCCGCCCTGGCCGATCTCGACAAGGAACACCCGGGCTTCGCCCGCTGGCGCAGCCGCAACACCCTGGCGCACAAGAAGCCGGGTTATGTGGCCGTGACCCTGTCCCTGAAGCCGACCGGCGTTGCGCCGGGCGACATCACCGACAAGCAGCTCGACGCCGTTGCCGATCTGGCCGACCGCTACAGCTACGGTCAACTGCGCACTTCCCACGAGCAGAACATCATCCTGGCCGACGTCGAGCAGGACAAGCTGTTCACCCTGTGGGGCGAGTTGCGCGAGAAAGGCTTCGCCACGCCGAACATCGGCCTGCTGACCGACATCATCTGCTGCCCTGGCGGTGATTTCTGCTCCCTGGCCAACGCCAAGTCGATCCCGATCGCCGAATCGATCCAGCGTCGCTTCGACGACTTGGACTACCTGTTCGACATCGGTGAATTGGACCTGAACATCTCCGGTTGCATGAACGCCTGCGGTCACCACCACGTCGGCCACATCGGCATCCTGGGCGTGGACAAGAAAGGCGAAGAGTTCTACCAGGTGTCCCTGGGTGGCAGCGCCAGTCGCGACGCCAGCCTGGGCAAGATCCTCGGCCCTTCATTCGCCCAGGAAGCCATGCCGGACGTGATCTCGAAGCTGATCGACGTGTACGTCGAACAACGTACCGAGGACGAACGTTTCATCGATACCTACCAGCGCATCGGTATCGACCTCTTCAAGGAGCGCGTCTATGCAGCGAATAATTAAGAACCAAGAAGTCGTCGACGAAACCTGGCACCTGCTGCCCAAGGATTTCAACATCGACGAGATCACCAACTGTGACGACTACATCGTGCCGTTGCAGCTGTGGCGCGAACACGCCCGCATGCTCCAGGCCCGCGACGGCGGCCTGGGCGTCTGGCTGGACGCCGATGAAGAAGCCGAAGAAATCGGTGACGACGCCAACAAGTTCCAGGTCATCGCCCTGAACTTCCCGGCGTTCACCGACGGTCGTAACTACTCCAACGCTCGCCTGCTGCGTGACCGCTATGGTTTCAAGGGCGAACTGCGGGCGATTGGCGACGTGCTGCGCGACCAGCTGTTCTACATGCACCGCTGCGGTTTCGATGCCTTCGCCATCCGTCCCGATAAAGACCCGTACGAAGCCCTGGAAGGTCTCAAGGACTTCTCGGTGACCTATCAGGCCGCCACCGACGAACCGCTGCCGCTGTTCCGTCGTCGCTGAAAAAACAAAAGCCCTGATCCCATATGGAATCAGGGCTTTTTTTCCAGGGTGACTGAAAACGCCTACCCTGCCTGCTCGTTAAATAGCCTCGCCCGATCCTCAAGTGCCGCGAACACGGCATAAGGGTTGTCGAAATTGCCCCCCGGCACTGAGGCACGCTGATTCAACCACTCCCACAGTTCCTGCGACGCATCCGCCCGCGCCAGCAATCGCCAGACCCGTGCCTGAAGATCCAGGTAATTGACCTGAAAGTCCGCGGTCAGGGTAAGAGTGTTCATCGCCCCCAGAAACCGCCCGCCACGGGGCTTGAGCGCCAGCCGGTGCCAGATCTGCAACCGGTCGTTGCGCTGGCCAGTCTCGATTCCGTTCAACCAGGCTTGCGGGTCCGCGTAGTTCTCGCGCGGCGTACTCAGCCACAGGTTGATGCCGGTTTGCTCCCGGTGCCAGACCAGTTGCTGCAGAGTGTCTTCGTCGGTCAGGGGATTGTTCCATAGCAATACGCGATCCCGAGTGACGGCCTGGTTGAGGATCGCCTGCGGCACTCGGCGGATCCGGTTATTTCTCAAATCCAGAGTGGTCATGGAGGGCTGTTCGCGGATCCCCACCGGACACTTGGCGATATCAGTATCGTTCAGCTTCAGAACTTTCAACTGGTCCATGCCCAATACCACCGGCGGAACAAGCAGCGGGTTCTCGCTCAGATCCAGCGTTTGCAGATTAACCAGCTGAGTGAATTGCGCCGCCGTGTCTTCGCGAAAGGTCAGCCGGGTCGCGCGCAGATTCAGCGAAACGAGATGCTGTAACCGGGGAATCGTAGATGGCAACGCACTTTGAAACTCACCCTGCGCATCAAGTATTCGCAGATCGGTGCCTTCCAGATTCAGGGTGCGCAGGTTCGGGAAACTTTCCAGGAAGGGGTTCAAGGTTTCCCGTTCAAACAGATGGAAGTTCTGCACGTTCATGCCAACCACACCATTCAACCTGGCGTGCATCACCGGCAGGCGATGAAATTCATCGTTGCTCAGATCGATGGTGTAACCGACCACCGCATCGCCGGAGAAGTGATTGCGCTGCTGCGGGACGCGCTTTTGCATGATGGCGATCAACTCATCGCGCAGTTCATGTCGGGTTTCACGCTCATAGTCCATGGTTTCCTGGACGCGCTGGGCATTCCATTGCCGCAGTTGCGCCTCGGTGAAGCCTTGCGCTCCGGGATCGCCCATGTGCAGAAGCTGAATGTCCATGTCGTCGATGTCCGTGGCCACCTGATCGACCCAGGCATCCAGATCCACGTACAGCTGAAACAGCCGTTGCCTTGCACTGTTGAGGTACGCCTGAGCGCCGTCCCCTAGCTGTTGCAGCAGCGCATCGGCCTCGTCGCTGGAGAAGTCGGGATAGATTTCCCTGACCTGGATTTTCATTGTCGCGTGGGTCAGCGCCGGGCCTTGCGGGGTTTGCGGGAAGCCGCCACCTCGCAAGCCGTGGGCTTCGAAGGACAGACCCGAGTCCATTCGGCCGAGGCCCAAGGCCAGTTCTGGGCGGGGTAGCGGGTGCTTGCCGGTCTTGAATCGCAGTTCACTGCCGGGATCTTTGGACGGCAGGTGCAACGCTGAACGTTCGTCTTCGGAGAGTACCCCGGCGATGGCGTCGTAAAAATGGCTGCCGGCCTGACTGGAAAAGCTGTAGGGGCGATAGAGGTTGTGGGTCTTGATCAGGCGCCGGCAATCGGGCGTGTCGAGCGGGCCGATGCGATCCAGAAGCCGTTCTCCTTGAGTGCCGTCGAGTACCTCGAATCGCACGTGGGTGGGCCATCCGGGCAGATTCTCTAGTGAGTGCAGGGCCAGGGTGTCCGAGTCCCTGTTGATGACCGAACGCAGATACAGCCCTTCGTAAGCGCGATTGAGGCGTAGATGTTGTTGGTACTGGCGAGCCTTGGCGTCCAGCTGTTTGAACAGCTGACGGGCCTGTGCAGCCTCTGGTGGTGCGGTGAAGTCGATGCCGTGGCGGTCGAGCATTTGTTCCACGACGGACGTGGGCAGGTCGGGATACTGGCGCTGAAACATTCGCACCCACGCGTGTTCGGTGTGCTGCAGTGCCTGATATTGGCTGTTGAACAGATCGGCGGGCGATTCGCCAAGATTTGCGACTTCCTGATCGATGCGAAAGCGCTCGATGGTGTCTGCCAGCAACGGCGTCGGCGCGCGTCCCGCCTGTATGAGGCGCAGCATGTCGTCATCGACGGCGCTGACGGTGCCGATCTGTGCCAGAACCTCATCACTGAAGGTGCCCGCCGGAGCGCCAACGCCACGCAGCAGGTCGATTCGAGACAGTGGTGGCAAGCCCGGCTTTGTGTCCGCTACCGGGGCGGTTATCAACTCCCCCGCCTCTGCTCCATCACGACCGATGGAAGCCGCTTCGGCAACCAACGGCAAGGCATTGAGCAGACCGAATACGGTGCGCACCGCGCCTTGCGAGCGCTGGTCGGCCGTCTCACCGTCAATCGCCTGCTCCAGGCCATAACCGGCGTCGATCAGCCCCGCCAGCGCCAGTACGCCCTCTCCTCCCGGAACGAACAGCGCCAGTGGGCCGAAGCGGTTGATCCACTGGACGACGGGTTCAATCGCCGCGCTCAAGTTGTCGCGATTGACCTGCGCGTCGTTGCGAATGGTTTTGACGCTGGCCTGGGCGGTTTGCTTCATGGTCAACACCAGTTGCGCGAAGGGATCGGTCTGCGCGTGAGCCAGGTCGAAACCGATGTATTCGGCAGGGTTCCAATAGCCATCGTTGTTGAAGAATCCCGCCTCACGGCTTAACCGGTGCTGATCCGGGTATTGCGCCATGCCTTCCAGCGCGGTGTGGACACCGGCATGGAAGGTGCCATCGTGGCGATCTTCCTCGGCGAAGTGCGACGCCAGCGCCTGCCGGGTTTCGGTGGATCTGCCCTGCCCGGCAATCCACTGACGTAACTTTTCTGCGTCGTCGAACTCGTGCAGCGGGGAGGAGTTTCCCGGGATGTACATCAGCATCCGGCCAGAGTTGTGGTCTTGAAAGCACCAGATATCCGTGGCGGTATAGCGGTAGATTTCCAGGCGGCTGGCCTCGATTTCCGGGGACAGCCGCGTCGGTGCCTGCAACTGCGCCATCGTCAGCTGATCCCAACGCTGATCAGACGCCAGCCCCGCCGCCTGCATAGCTAGCGCGAGGCCTTTTCGTGACAGGCAGAGCTCATGAAATTGCAGCCAGGCCGTCATCACGAAGGCGGCCTTGGTCGAGGTTCTCAGGGGATAAGCGTCTGCTGCGAGTACGACCTCGTCCGACGGCCAGGATTTGTCGACATAGGCCTGATAGACCTCGTCGAAAAACAATGTCCAGACCCATTGTTTGAAATCGGCTGGCCGCAATTTGATCTGCGTCTGCGGTCCATAGGTTTGCGGTACGGCCTGGCGATAAATGCCTTCATAGGTTCGGTGATCATCCGTGGGTTCCGGCCCTTCCATGAGGTGCACGGCGGGGCCGACATCAGGCGGCGTGTACAGCCCGAAAGCCGTTTCGCCGAAGCGCCCGTCGCCCACGGTCTGGTAGTCGGATAACAGGGCCTGCACCAGAGACCGCGAGCTCGCCACCCGCCCCTTATGGCTGCCGTCAGGCTCGGGTCGCAGCCAATAGTCGTAGTGCAACGTGACCAGTTGCGCGGTCTGCGGATCGATGGCGACGCCCCACTTCTCCCGGATCATCTGCTCTGCCAGTTGGGCAGGACTCTTTGGCAACGCGGCATCGACGACCGCGTGGAGCTCAAAAAAAACGCCTTGGCGAGAAGGCGTTGTATCACTCGTTTTTACATCCATGTTTAACGACCTTGAAACTGAAAGGAAGCCTCAGCTTAAGATCGAAATTTTCATGGAAAAAGCGTAAATGCCCGATGGAAATGGGCGGAGAAACGACAGGATTGAGAGAGGTTAAAACAGATAGATACCGCACATAACTGTGGGAGCGAGCCTGCTCGTGATGGCGTCAATTCAGACACCTCCATGTTGCCTGACACACTGCTTTCGCGGGCAAGCCTCGCTCCTACAGTGTCCCGGTCGATCACAAATTTTGCATACAACACAAAAACCTGTGGGAGCGTGGCTTGCCCGCGAAGGCGTCAGCTCAGCTAACATCAATGGTGCCTGACACACTGCCTTCGCGAGCAGGCTCGCTCCCACAGGTGTCCCGGTCCACCACAGATTATGCATACAACACAAAAACCTGTGGGAGCGTGGCTTGCCCGCGAAGGCGTCAGCTCAGCCAACATCAATGGCGACTGACACACTGCCTTCGCGAGCAAGCCCGCTCCCACATGGATTGATTACATTGCTTACCAGAAACGCTGCTGGGTCAGACGACTCCACCAGCTCAGCAACACCCGGTCCACCGAGCCGCTGGCCGCCATGCCGATGCGCTCCGGCAGGCTTTTGCGTTCGGCGTAGTGCAGGTGATAAAGCTCCGATTGCTTGGCGCGTTCGGCCAGGTATTCGTCGCTGGTCTTGAGTTCGTCCACCAACTGCTTGTCCAACGCAGCAACGCCCAGCCAGATTTCGCCGGTGGCCACTTCGTCGATGGCCAATTGCGGGCGGTAGCGGGAAACGAAGTTCTTGAACAGTTGATGGGTGATATCCAGGTCTTCCTGGAACTTCTCCCGGCCCTTCTCGGTGTTTTCGCCAAACACGGTCAACGTGCGCTTGTATTCACCGGCAGTCAGCACTTCGAAATCGATGTCGTGTTTCTTCAGCAAGCGGTTGACGTTGGGCAACTGCGCAACGACACCAATAGAGCCGAGGATGGCGAACGGAGCGCTGATAATCTTCTCGCCGATGCAGGCCATCATGTAGCCGCCGCTGGCCGCGACCTTGTCGATGCACACGGTCAACGGCACGCCGGCTTCACGGATACGCGCCAGCTGCGAAGACGCAAGGCCATAGCTGTGGACCATGCCGCCGCCGCTTTCCAGGCGCAGGACCACTTCGTCCTTGGGCGTGGCCAACGTCAGCAATGCGGTGATTTCGTGGCGCAGGCTTTCAGTGGCCGAAGCCTTGATATCACCGTTGAAATCCAGCACAAACACCCGCGGCTTGGCCTCGGGCTTTTTCTTCTGCTTCTTCTCGGTCTTGACCTGGGACTTGCGCAGGGCCTTGAGCTGATCCTTGTCGAGCAGAGTCTGCTCCAGGCGTTCGCGCAGCCCTTTGTAGAAATCATTGAGTTTGCTGACCTGCAACTGGCCGGCGGTCTTGCGTCGACCTTTGCTGCGCAAGGCCGCAAAGCTGGCCAGGACCACCAGAATGGCGATCACCAGGGTGACGGTCTTGGCCAGAAAAACAGCGTATTCGGACAAAAAATCCACAGGGACTCCTCAAGCGGTGCGCGGCATGTAGCGCGCGGGACACCTCAAGCATACCCATGCGCCGCCGTTGCGGCCAGCCGTGAAACCTCTGGCAACAGGCCTGTAACGGGCATTTCAAACAAGCGTATGTTTTTTCATTGACAGCTCACCGTCATCCTCATAACCTCGCCAAACCTTCAACGTACCGGGACGACGCGGACGTGGGCAGCATCTATTTGATTCGACATGGCCAGGCCTCCTTCGGTGCAGACGACTACGACGTCCTCTCGCCGATCGGTATTCGCCAGGCAGAAATCCTCGGCCAGCACCTGGCTGCACTCGATATCAGCTTCGACCGCTGCCTGGCAGGCGACCTGCGCCGCCAGCAACACACCGCCAACAGTGCGCTGGAGCAATTCGCTGCCGTGGGCCTGCCGGTGCCGATCCTGGAAACCGATTCCGCCTTCAATGAATTCGACGCCGATGCGGTAATCCGCGCACTGCTGCCGGCCATGCTGCCCGAAGAACCCCATGCCCTGGACATCCTGCGCAACGCCGCGCAAAACCGCGCCGAGTTCCAGCGCATCTTCGCCCTGATCATCGAACGCTGGCTAGCCGGGACCTACGACACCCCCGGGCTGGAAAGCTGGCTGGGCTTCGTCGAACGTGTCCGCGGCGGGCTGAACAGAATTCTCGAGCAAGCCGACAACACCCAGAAAATCGCGGTGTTCACCTCCGGCGGCACCATCACCGCCCTGCTCCACCTGATCACGCAAATGCCTGCCAAACAGGCCTTCGAGCTGAATTGGCAAATCGTCAACACCTCGCTCAACCACCTGAAATTCAGGGGGCGCGAGGTGGCCCTGGCTTCTTTCAACGGTCATGCGCACCTGCAACTGTTGAAAGCCCCGGAACTCATCACCTTCCGCTGAGTCCGGACTATTGTGACCCTGGCTGTAACCATCCAGCTCTATTACTCAACAAAGGATCGAACCATGACCTCAGTAGCAGATGCCGTACAAGCAATGAAAGCCAAGTTCAACCCATCCGCCGCTGCCGGTCTGGATCTGGTCTTCGGTTTCCGCATCGACGACACCAAGCACTTCTCCCTGATCGTCAAGGACAGCACTTGCGAACTGCAGGAAGGCGAGAACCCGGACGCCCAGGTGACCCTGGTGATGGACGGCGAAACCCTGCAAGGCATCGTCAGCGGCGAAACCGACGGCATGCAGGCCTTCATGGGCGGCAAACTGCGCGCCGAAGGCGACATGATGCTGGCGATGAAACTGTCCGAGCTGTTCCCGGCGTAACGCTGCCGCGAAAGCACACAAAACCCGCCCCTGTGGCGGGTTTTGTCGTTTCTGAACACACGCCAACCCTGTGGGAGCGAGCCTGCTCGCGATGGTCGTCAACGATAACTCGGGAAACCTGACACCCCGCAGTGTGCTTACCTCCATCGCGAGCAGGCTCGCTCCCACAGGGGGGATGGTTTTACAATGCCACCACCTCCCCATCCGGCCCGCCCATGGACATCGACCTCGCCCGCACCTTCCTGGAAATCGTCCGTCACGGCAGCCTTGCCGCCGCGGCCGACAAGCTCCACGTCACCCAGACCGCCATCACCGCGCGCGTCCAGAAACTCGAGAGCCAGCTGGGCAGCACGCTGTTCGTGCGCAATCGCGCCGGTGCCCGCCTGACGCCCAATGGCGAAGCCTTTGTGGTGTATGCCAACCAGCTGGTGGAAACCTGGGAAGCCGCGCGCCGGGATCTGCCGTTACCCGAGGGTTATCACGATGTACTGCACATCGGCGGCGAGGTCAGCCTGTGCAACCCGCTGATGCTCAGTTGGGCCGCCGAACTGCGGGAGAAGATTCCCAGCCATGCCCTGCGCATGGAAATCCGCGACGGCGAAAACCTGCTGCGGCAACTGGAGCTGGGAGTGCTGGACGCCGCCCTGGTCTATCAACCCGAATACTGGCCACGCCTGCAAGTCGAGCAGGTGCTGGAAGAAAAGCTGGTCCTCGTGCGCCTGCCCGGACGTGCCGACCCTTACGTCTATATCGATTGGGGCCAGGACTTCCGCCGTCAACACGACGCCGCCCTGCCGGAAAAGGCCAAGGCGCCGGTGAGTTTCAACCTCGGCCCGCTGGGCTTGCAATACATTCTGGAGAACGGCGGCAGCGGTTACTTCCGCACCCGCGTCGTGCAGAGTTACCTGCAAAGCGGCGCGCTGGAACAAGTGCCCAAGGCCCCGGAGTTCAGTTACCCGACCTATCTGGTCTATTCCCGCGATCGCGATTCGCCCATCCTGCAACAGGCCTTCGATCTGCTGCGCGAAGTCATCCGCACCGATGACGACTGGTCGCAACGCTGGGACCCGCTGATGTGAATCCGGTTTACACCGGATGATGGCGTTTGTGTCGTCAAAGTTCGAACTTCGCAAGCGTCGGGATCGACTAATCTGCTGGGAATAACAAAAACGACAGGTGATTGCAGTGAGGCAGACCACCGAAGCATTCCGCAGCCGTTACCGTGAAGGCATCCATCCCCTCTACAACCCATGGCTGCACGGCACCTTCGTGCTGTTGTTCGGCCTTGTGGCCATCGCCGGCTTCTGGAGTACCGTTCACCAGGTACAACCGCTGCAATGGCTGGCTGTGCCGCTGACCCTGCTGCTGTTCAACCTTGGCGTGTACGTGGTGCACCGCCACCTGGGCCATCATAAAAAGTCCTTTGCGCGGATGTTCTATGCCCGGCACGCGGGGGATCATCACAGTTTCTTCGCTCCCGGCAACATGACCTACGACAACGCCCGCGACTGGCGGGTCATCCTGTTTCCGGCCTGGCTGATCGTGCTGCATACGCTGGTCGTCAGCGTGCCGATCTGGTGGCTGCTCAAGCAGCTGGACCCTAATGTCGCCGGGCTGGCAGGAGGCTGTCTGGTCCTCGGTTATTTGGCCTATGAGGTGTTTCACGCCTGCGAGCATCTGCCCTCGCACAACCCGCTGACGCGTCTGCCGTGGATTCGCCAGATGCGTCGTCTGCATGAACTGCATCACCGTCGCGAAATGATGCAGGAACGCAATTTCAACATCGTTTTTCCTTTGATGGATTACCTGTTTGGAACCCTCTACTGGGAGCCGGAACAGGCCAACCCGTACCTGACGAGAACGCCCATGACCCGCATGCAGCACGAGATCGAGATCGCCGGAAACCCCATCGATGTACTCGCCTACGCCAGCACCGTGACCCGCTGGCCGGAGTGGCATCCATCGTCGCTGAAGATCAACGGGCAAAAAGGCCCTCTGCATGCCGGCGCGCGATTCGATGAGGACATTCGCGCCGGCGGACGTGACGGGCACCTGAACTGGATGGTCGACGAGTATCTGCCGGGACGGCGCTGGGTCGCCCAGGCCCAGGGCGATCATGGCCTGTCGCTGGTGCTCACTTACGAGTGCGAGGCCCAGGACGACGGCACGCGGTTTGTCCGCACCCTCGAGTATCGGTTCAGCGGCCCGGGAATGCGCCTGGCCAACCTGTTGCTGCTCAGGCGCCGGATCGATCGCGAGTCGGCGGCGTCGATGCTGGCCCTGCGGGAGATGGCGGAAAAATATCTGACGCAGGCGGGAGTCAAGGCGTGAGTCGAACGATCCGGTTTCGCCATTGGCTGTTGCTGTTGATCGTGGTGATTGGCGGGTTCCTGCTGTTGATGCCGACCAAGGTGCGGCCGGTGGCCTGGACACCGCCGCCCGCGCCCTCCCTCACCAATGGCGTGTATGCCGAGAACCAGCACCTGAAGGGCGTGGTACCTGTCGGCGCCATCGACATCGAGGGCCCTGAGGCCTTGTTGCTCGAAGACCATACGCTCATCACCGGCCTGCATGACGGTCGAGTGCTGAGCACCAGCCTGGACGGCCAGACACGCAAGGTGCTGACCGATACCGGCGGCCGTCCCTTGGGGCTGGCCCGCCATCCCAACGGCCTGCTGGTCATCGCCGATGCGGTCAAGGGCCTGCTGTCGCTGGACGCCCAGGGTCGACTGGTACCGCTGACCACCTCCGCCGGTGGCGTGCCCTTCGGTTTTACCGACGATGTGGTGATCGACAAACCCGGGCACTACGCCTACTTCACCGATGCCTCAAGCCGTTTCGCCTATGGCAGTGACAGCGATGCGATCATCGAGCATGGCGGCGATGGACGCTTGCTGCGTTACGACTTCCAGACCGGCAAGACCGCGGTGCTGCTGGACAAGCTGGAGTTCGCCAACGGCGTCGCCCTGGGTCCGGACGACGCCTTCGTACTGGTCAACGAAACCGGCGCCTATCGCATCACCCGTTTTTGGCTGAGCGGGCCGAAGGCCGGCACGCAGGACGTGTTCATCGACAACCTGCCGGGTTTGCCGGACAACCTGTCCTTCAATGGCCGCGACCGTTTCTGGGTCGCCCTGTATGCACCGCGCAGTGCCTTGCTCGATGCCACGGCGGAGCATCCGTTCGTGCGCAAGATGCTGGTGCGGGCGATGACTGTATTACCAAAACCGGTGGAAAAACGCGCCTTCGCCCTGGGTCTGGATCTGGACGGCAAGGTCATCGCCAATTTGCAGGACGCCAGCACCGGCAACTACTCGCCGATCACTACGGTGCGTGAGTATGGGGATTGGTTGTATTTCGGGTCGTTGAAGGCCAGGAACATGGTGCGATTACCGTTGAGCGCTGCCCTGCAATAAACAACACGCCACATGTGGGAGCGGGCCTGCCCGCGATGGCGTCAGGTCAGTCACCATCATGTTGAAGTTGCCGGCCTCATCGCGGGCAAGCCCGCTCCCACAGTATTGTGTGTTTCACAAGGTCGATGAATCCCACAAAACCCTGTGGGAGCGGGCTCGCCCGCGATGGCGTCAGCCCGGTTGCCGCTGGTCAGGCTGCCTTGTCCTACCAGGTTCTATATCTTCTTCAACCGGCTCTTCCTCAGGAAACGCCGTGGTATGCGCCGGACTATTGGGCTCAGGATGAGTGGGAACAGGATCGAACCCGCCTTGTTCTTCAGAAGGGAATTTCGGTTTATTCATGGGGCACCTCGCATGGAGCCGTGTCGTCGGACTCTGAACATTCGAGGTGCCGGGTTTAATCGCCGTTCCAACTTTCGCTCACCGGTCGTCGGTGATCTTCTTATCGAGTCAGGACGACGACTGGAGTTGTTTGACGATCATGTCCTTGACCTCAAGGCGTTTCGCCTTGAGCTTCGTCACCGCGTCATCGCTGGATTTGGCTTGCTCGGCCTTCACCACCTCGGCATCTGTCTGGGAATACTTATTGATCAGAGAATCCAGTTTCGGATCCTTGGTGCGTCTCTGCTGGATTTCTTCCTTTGAGTAACTCAGATCCTGAAAAAGGTCATGGGACACCGGCATGGAACACCTCCGTTTGTTGATCGGTAGCAAACGCGACTGATTGCGCTCGCCAACTATCAGAATGGCCTTGGTTGGCCGGTTCTGTCGACCATCTGTCCGACTGGCGGTGCCCGTTCGTCGCCCTTTCGCAAATGTGATCAAACCTTTGCCCGCCCACCAGCCTCCACACAGTAACGATCACATCGATCATCAGCGTGGAGAAGCACCAATGGACGGATTTAACCTGCGCCACCTCGTTCTCGCAGTAGCCCTGAGCACCAGCATGGGCGCGGCTTTCGCAGCGACTTCCAACGATTTCGTCGACAAGGCCGCCGCCGGTGGCATCTCCGAGATCGAAACGAGCCGGCTGGCACTGGAAAAAAGCCAATCGGCCGACATCAAGGAATTCGCGAACATGATGATCACCGACCATGGCAAGGCCAACGATGAGCTGGCCAGCATCGCGAAAAAGAACGACATCGAAGTGCCGGACAGCACGACGCTGGTGAAACAGGCCAAGGAAAAAATCCTCGACATGCGTGACGAATCCTTCGACGCCGCCTACGCCAACAACCAGGTCAAGGCCCACGAAGAAGCCATCGAGCTGTTCACCAAAGAAGCCAACACCGTCACCGACGACAAGACCAAAGGCGCCACCGAGCTCAAGGGCTTTGCCCAGAAAATGCTCCCAGGCCTGCAAAAGCACCTGGATATGGCGAAAAAACTGCAAGCGGCGCATCCCAGCAAATAACTTCGCCGCAGCGCAAAAAAAAACCGCGTCCATGATGCGGTTTTTTCGTTTATGTGCCCGCCTTGCAACGAAAAACCGCTACCGGGCGCGCCGCCGACTACAGTCCATAGGCAGCGATTGAAAAAATGATGGCAAAACGAAACAACTATTTCATTCGTGAAATGTCACTGCATTTACGCCGATCGTTTTTTGGGGAATCGGCGTCCACATTCAGGAGTCAAGTCACATGGCGGCACTGCAATCCGGCACCATCGAAGCGATCAAGAAAAATCAGGCGCAGTTGCTTGCCGAGTGGTCGAAAAACCTTGAGGCCAGCGGCGCCACGCGCAACATCAAGGATCAGGACCTGAAGCAACAGACCACCGATTTTCTGCAACTGATCGTCTCCGGCCTCAACGATGGCAATGGCTTGAATGTCGCGTCCGCCGGCTGGGACGACATCCGCCTGTTCCTGGAAAAGCTCTCACGCAGCCGTGCACTGCTGGGCCATGACTCGTCCCAGACCGCCAACTTCATCTTCTCGCTCAAGAGCCCGCTGTTCGCCCTGTTGCAGAATCATTACCAGGACAGCCCAGCGCTGTTGGCGGAGCAGGTCTGGGAAATTTCCGAACTGCTCGACACTCTCGGAATGCACACCGTGCGCACTTTCCAGAAGTCCCGCGAAGAAGTGATCAAGCGCCAGCAGGAAGAATTGCTGGAACTCTCGACCCCGGTGGTCAAGCTCTGGGACGGCGTGCTGGCCCTGCCGATGATCGGCACACTCGACTCACAGCGCACCCAGGTGGTTATGGAATCGCTGTTGCAGCGCATTGTCGAGACCGGCTCGGAGATCGCCATCATCGACATCACCGGCGTGCCGACCGTCGACACACTCGTGGCCCAGCACCTGCTCAAGACCGTCACCGCGATCCGCCTGATGGGCGCCGATTGCATCATCAGCGGCGTGCGTCCGCAGATTGCCCAGACCATCGTGCACCTGGGGCTGGATCTGCAAGGCGTGGTGACCAAGGCCAACCTGGCCGACGCGCTGAAACTGGCCTTGACCCGGTTGGGGATCACCATGACCAAGGCGAATTGAGCCATGGAGCGCATTCCGATTCTGCAAATGGGTCCTTTCCTGCTGGTGACTATTCAGGTCGACATGCATGACCAGTTGGCCCTGACCCTTCAGGACGATCTGTCCGAGCGCATCAGCAAGACTTCCGCACGGGGCGTGTTGATCGATATTTCCGCGCTGGACATGGTCGACTCCTTCATCGGCCGGATGATCGGTACGATTTCGGGCCTGTCGAAAATCATGGACGCCCAGACCGTGCTGGTCGGCATGCAGCCGGCGGTGGCCATTACCTTGGTCGAACTGGGCCTTACCCTGCCCGGCGTCAGCACCGCGCTGAACGTCGAGCGCGGCATGAAACTGTTGCAGCAACGAGTACTTGATCAATGACCGTGCGCAGCAGCGGCACCCATCCGATTCACATCGAACAGGACGTGGTCCTGGCCCGCCAGCTGGCGCGCAAGCTGGCAACCGAGTGCGGCATGCGCCTGATCGACCTTACCAAACTGGTGACCGCCGTCAGCGAGCTGGCGCGCAACACCATGGTCTACGGCGGTGGTGGCGACATGGACTGGCAGATCATCGACGAAAGTCCGCGCACCGGTCTGCGCCTGACTTTCCGCGATGAAGGCCCCGGCATCCCCGACATCAAACTGGCAATGACCGACGGCTGGACTTCAGGCTCCGGGCTCGGCCTGGGCCTGACCGGGGCCAAACGGCTGGTGGATGATTTCGAACTCGATACCGCTCCAGGCAAGGGCACCCGCGTGACGATCACTCGATGGACATGAATATCAGCGGTTCAATGACTCAGGTGTTGACGATCGAAGACAACAGCCAGATTGGCTACGCACGACGCACCGCGCAGCAACTGGCGGAGAAAAACGGCTTCGACGCGACCGACGCCGGACGGGTGGCGCTGGTGGCGACCGAACTGGCCAGCAATATCCTCAAACATGCCAACAGCGGCGAGTTGCATCTGCGGTTGCTGCCTCGCTCCAGTGGCACCGGTATTGAAATGATTGCTGTCGATCGCGCCAACGGCTTCGATCTGCAGGCCTGCCTGACCGACGGCTACTCCACGGGCGGCACCCAAGGTATCGGTTTGGGCGCGGTATCGCGCCAGACCGAAGTGTTCGACGTCTACGCCGATTCACGGGGGGCCGTACTGCTCACGCGCTTGTATCCACGCTCGGACCGGGCCCCGGACCGGCGCTTCGGTATCAGCCAGCATTCGATGCACAACGATCCGGCCTGCGGCGATGTCTGGCATCTGGCTTATGACGGTCCGCGCATCAGTGCCCTGGTGATCGACGGCCTGGGCCATGGCGAAGACGCGGAACTCGCTGCTCGGGCAGGCGAGCGTGCCTTCGCCCTCGCCCCTTTCGCAGCACCGGTGCTGGCGCTGGAAGGTATGCACCAGGCGATGATCGGTACCCGCGGCGGCGCAGTGGCTATCACGCAGATCGACTGCGCCAGCGATCACCTGAAATTCGTCGGGATCGGCAACATCGGAGCCTGCCTCATCGCGCCGGACAAAACCCGCGGACTGGCCTCGCATCCAGGGATTGTCGGTGGTCATTACCGGAAGGCTCAACCCTTTGACTATGCTCAAATCAACGGACAACTCTTGATCATGTACAGCGACGGCCTGCAATCACGCTGGAACCTGCAGGACTACCCAGGTCTCGTGCATCGCCACCCCGCCGTGATCGCCGCCATACTGCACCGTGATTTCTGCCGGGGACGGGACGATGTCACGGTGCTGGTCATTGCACTGGAGGCTGCTCATGTCTGATACGCCCATCAGCCCCAACGACGAGCAAGCGGCGCTGATCGTTCAATTGAAGGGCGAAGCCGAGGCCCTGCGCGCCGAGCTGGACGAAACCAACCAAGGGGTGCTGGCACTGTACGCGGAGCTCGATACCCAGGCCGAACAACTGCGCCAGGCTTCTGATCTGAAAAGCCGTTTCCTGTCATACATGAGCCATGAATTTCGCACGCCGCTGGGCTCGATCCTGAGCATCGCCAGCCTGCTCTCGGACGAACTCGACGGGCCTTTGAGCCCCGAGCAACACAAACAGGTGGCTTTCGTCAGCAATTCGGCGCGAGAGCTGAGCGACATGGTCGACGATCTGCTGGATCTTGCGAAAATCGAAGCCGGGCGCATCACCATTTCCCCGGCCTGGTTCGATATGTTCGACCTTTTCTCCGCCCTGCGCGGCATGTTCCGCCCGATTGTCAGCGCCAGCGCGGTAGACCTGATTTTCGAGGAACCGGTAGGCCTGCCACGGCTATACACCGACGACAAGAAACTGGGGCAGATCCTGCGCAACTTCATTTCCAACTCGCTGAAGTTCACCACTCGCGGTGAAGTGAGGGTGTCGGCACAGCTGGAAGATAGCGACAAGGTGCGTTTCGCCGTCAGCGACACCGGAATCGGTATCGCTCCCGAATTACATGGCGCATTGTTCGAAGACTTTTCTCAAGTCGACTCACCCTTGCAGAAACGCCTGCGCGGTACCGGGCTCGGATTATCTCTGTGCAAGCGCTTCGCAGGCTTGCTGGGCGGTGAAGTCGGGCTTGAGAGTGTGCCAGGCAGCGGGTCGACCTTTTTTGTGATCATCCCGCTGGCCATCGCCATGGAGCCCGCTGATGAAACGTGATCTGCGCTTGCTGATCGTCGATGACAATGTCGCCACCCGCTATGCCCTGCGCCGGCGCCTGGAACGTCACGGCTACGAAGTGCTCGAGGCCGGCACCGGTGGCGAAGGCCTGGAGTTGATCGACAGTGTCACCCTCGATGCATTGATTCTCGACGTCAACCTGCCGGACATGAGCGGCTTCGACATCGTGCGCAAGCTGCGCTCGGATCCGGCCACCGCGTTGTTGCCGGTGGTGCATGTTTCGGCGGCCTCTATCCAGACCGGCGACATCATTACCGGCCTGGATGCCGGGGCCGATGCCTATCTGATTCACCCGGTCGACCCGGATGTGCTGCTGGCGACCCTGCGCACCCTGCTGCGGGTGCGGGAAACCGAGAATGCCTTGCGCGAAAGCGAGGCGCGTTTTCGCGAGATCTTCGTCAATGTCTCGGCACCCATCGCGGTACTCGATGCCGATTTGAAGGTACATGAGTGCAATCACGCCTTCGCCCAACTGATCCAGGACAACCTCGACCCGGACACTTTGCGCGATTGCTTTGCCGAAGATCAGGCGTCCGTCATCGAAGAACTGCGGTTGCGCCTGGCTTATGGCGAACGCTGGAAAGGCACCTTGTGCATGCGGGTAGAGGGGGAAATCCGCGAAACCGAATGGCAGATTTCGCCCTACCGAACCCCGCAGTTGAGCCTGGTATTTGTCGAGGATGTGACAGAACACCGCCACCGCGAGCGCTCGCACCTGGCCCGCCTTGACGATGCCACCACGCAATTGGCCAAAGAGGTCGCCGAGCGGGCGCGAACTGAAGCGCAACTGCTGCAGGTGCAGAAAATGGACGCATTGGGCAAGCTGACCGGCGGCATCGCCCACGACTTCAACAACCTGCTCACCGGCATCATCACCAGCCTGGAACTGATTCAGAAGCGCACCGCCGACGGCCGCACCGACAAGGTTCAGTTCTATGCCGAAGCGGCCCTGAATTCGGCCATGAGTGCCGCGGCCCTGACCCATCGCCTGCTGGCCTTCGCCCGCCTGCAGCCCCTCGATACCCGGCCGGTGGACATCAACGATCACATCCGTTCGCTGGAAGAGCTGTTGGTGCGCACGATTGGCGAACGCATCAGCCTTAAGCTGGAACTGACCTCCAAGGCCGCCATCGCCCTGGTCGATCCGATTCAGCTGGAAAGCGCAGTGCTCAACCTGGTGATCAACGCTCGGGATGCCCTGCCCGAAGGCGGCAATGTCTGGGTCAATACCTATGCCGCCTACTCCCATGGCGACCCGAACCTGGCCGATGGCGCCTACGTCGCGCTGTCGGTGCGCGATGACGGCAGCGGTATCGATCATACGGTGATCGACAAGGTGTTCGACCCGTTCTTCACCACCAAACCCCTGGGCCAGGGCACTGGACTCGGACTGTCGACCATCTACGGTTTCGCCCGGCAATCCGGGGGCAATGCGCACATTCGCAGTGTGGCCCGGCGCGGCACCGAAGTGACCATCATGCTGCCGGCCAGCACCGATCCGACGGCCGCGGAAACCGCCCCGGCCAGCGTCGATCCGCAGGGTGCTGGCGAGCATATATTGATCGTCGAGGACACGGCGTCGGTGCGGATGTTCGTCGCCGAGGTGCTGGTGGACGCCGGCTACCGCTGCACCCAGGCGGCTGACATCGAAACGGCACTCGAGCGCCTGCAGAATGACTCGTCCATCGACCTGCTGCTGACCGACGTCGGTCTGCCGCGCATGAGCGGGCGGGAGTTGGCGGATGTTGCGCGTGGCTGGCGCGGGCAACTGCCGATCCTGTTCATGACCGGGTATGCAGAAACCGCGATCAATCGGCAGGTGTTTCTGGGGGATGGGATGGACATGCTGATCAAGCCGTTTCAGATCAGTGAGTTGCTGGACAAGGTTAGGCGCACGATTGACGGCGCCTGTTAGATCCATTCGCGAGCAAGCCCGCTCCCACAGTTGACCGCGTTGCTCAG
>NZ_JAIQWX010000084.1 GCF_020164475.1 Pseudomonas sp. REP124
TTTATTGGCCGAAAACGAAACCCTGTGGGAGCGAGCCTGCTCGCGATAGCGGTCTGTCAGCCGACGCCTGTGTTGAATGATCAATCGCATCGCGAGCAGGCTCGCTCCCACAATGATTCCTCTGATCCGTGCGGGGTTGTTTTGGTTCTCATTATCATCTAATAATAAATCTCATTATCGAATGAGCCCGGATCATGAGTTCTGCCTTGCACGAGCAGCCCTACCTCGAAAACTGGCGCTGGATGAGTCGCCAGATCCGTTGCGCGATGGATCCCGACGAACCCCGCCTGATCGAACATTACCTGGCCGAAGGCCGGTATCTGGCGTGTTGCACGGCCACCTCTGCCTGGACCGTCGCTGAAACCTCTTTCCGCTTGTTGCTCGACACGGCCGCCGATGTGGCGCTGCCCTGGCACTGGCGCACCTACTGCCTGGATCAAGCCTGGCGCCCGCTGCGCGAGCTGGAACGCCTCTCCCTCTGCAAATGCCGGCTCAAACGCTGGCAGAGCTACACCTGGCAACTGGCGACCTGCGAGTTGCAACCCTCCATCCCTCTTATCGAACTGGTGCAAGGATTTACAGATGACCAAGACACGTATTGAGCGCGACAGCATGGGCGAGCTTCAGGTCCCGGAAGACGCCCTCTACGGTGCACAGACCCAACGTGCTGTGGATAACTTCCCGATCAGCGGCAAGCCGATGCCGGAGCAATTCATTCGAGCGCTGATCCTGGCCAAGGCTGCGGCAGCCCGGGCCAACATCGAGCTCAAGCAGATCAGCCCGTCCCAGGGCAAAGCCATCGTCGATGCGGCGCAAGGTCTGCTCGAAGGCGATTTCATGCAGCACTTCCCGGTGGATATCTTCCAGACCGGTTCCGGCACCAGTTCCAACATGAACGCCAACGAAGTGATCGCCACCCTTGCCAGCCGCCTGCTGGGCGAGCCGGTGAACCCGAACGATCACGTCAACTGCGGCCAGAGCAGCAACGACATCATCCCGACCACCATCCACGTCAGCGCCGCGCTGGCCTTGCACGAGCAGTTGCTGCCGGCCCTGAACGGCCTGGTGCAGGTAATCGAACAAAAGGCCGGGCAAGTGCATCACCACGTAAAGACCGGCCGCACCCATCTGATGGATGCCATGCCGGTGCGCCTGAGCCAGGTACTCAACGGCTGGGCGCAGCAGCTCAAAGCCAATATCGGTCACCTGCAAGGCCTGCAGCCAAGCCTGCAATCCCTGGCGCAGGGCGGCACGGCGGTGGGCACCGGGATCAATGCGCATCCCGAGTTCGCGGCGCGTTTCAGCCAGCAGTTGAGCCAACTGACCAAGGTGGAATTCACCCCGGGCGTGGACCTGTTTGCCCTGATCGGTTCCCAGGACACCGCCGTCGCGGTTTCCGGTCAGCTCAAGGCGACTGCGGTATCGCTGATGAAAATCGCCAACGATCTGCGCTGGATGAATTCCGGTCCCCTGGCCGGTCTCGGTGAAATCGAACTCGAAGCGCTGCAACCCGGCTCTTCGATCATGCCGGGCAAGGTCAATCCGGTGATTCCGGAAGCCACCGCCATGGTCGCCGCCCAGGTGATCGGCAACGACACGGTCATCACCATCGCCGGTCAGTCGGGCAACTTCGAGCTGAACGTGATGCTGCCGATCGTCGCCCAGAACCTGCTGAGCAGCATCGAGTTGCTCGCCAACGCCAGCCGCCTGCTCGGTGAAAAGGCCATTGCCAGCTTCAAGGTCAACGAGTCCCGTCTCAAGGAAGCCCTGTCGCGCAACCCGATTCTGGTGACCGCGCTGAACCCGATCATCGGCTACCAGAAGGCCGCGGAGATCGCGAAGAAGGCCTACGCCCAGGGGCGCCCGGTGATCGATGTCGCGCTGGAATACACCAACCTGTCCCGCAGCCAGCTGGAAGAGCTGCTCAACCCGGAAAAACTCACCGCAGGCGGCGTGTAAAACCCCGCTGCCGCCTTGGAGGTACACCATGGAGCACTGGAAACGTACGATCGAAAGAGCCAATCGTTTTTTCATGCAAGGTGAACTGGTCGATGCCCGCGAGGCTTACTTGCAGGCGTTGGCCCTGGCTCAGGTGCTGTTCGAGCGCTGGGCGAATGCCGATGAAGCGGTGGCGGCCTGCGTGATTTCCCATCACAACCTGGCGGACCTGCATCTGCGTCTGAATCAGCCGGAGGAGAGCGCCGAATACCTGTGCGCAATCCATCAGCGGCTGTTGCAGGTCATGCAGGAACCGCGGTTGCCGCAAGCCTTGCGCGAAGCCGCGTTGCGTCAGAGCAGCAAGACCTATGTCGAACTGCTGAATTTCATCAGCGAACACGGCGAATACCCGCGCACCCATCGCTTGCTGCCCATCGATGCCGCTTTGCCTACGCCTCACCATCATGGAGTTCATTGAAATGGCTTTTACCTTGCCTGCTTTGCCGTACGCCTACGACGCCCTGGAACCGCACATCGATGCGCAGACCATGGAGATTCACTACACCAAGCATCACCAGACCTACATCAACAACCTGAACGCTGCGGTCGAAGGCACCGAGTTCGCCGAATGGCCGGTGGAAAAACTGGTAGCCGCCGTGCAGCAACTGCCGGAGAAACTGCGTGCAGCGGTGATCAACCAGGGCGGCGGTCACGCCAACCATTCACTGTTCTGGGAAGTCATGGCGCCCCACGGCGGCGGCAAGCCCGAAGGCGCTTTGGCCAAGGCCATCGACGAGCAACTGGGCGGTCTGGACAGTTTCAAGGAGGCCTTCACCAAGGCGGCGCTGACCCGATTCGGCAGTGGTTGGGCCTGGCTGAGCGTCACACCGCAGAAGACTTTGGTGGTGGAGAGCAGTGGTAACCAGGACAGCCCGTTGATGAACGGCAACACGCCGATTCTCGGTCTGGATGTCTGGGAGCACGCTTACTACCTGCGATATCAGAATCGCCGTCCGGAATACATCAGCGCGTTTTACAACGTGATCAACTGGCCTGAAGTCGCTGCGCGCTATCAGGCTGCTTTGAATTAACTCCACCCGCACACAATCCAAGGCTGAATATGGGCACTGAAACACTGGCGATCGGAAGTGGACGAATGTTTCGTTACGCGTTTGGATCGCTGTTAGTGCTGGCGGGCATGAGCTTGCTGGTGGCGCACGGGCTGGAGTGGCTGAATCTGGAGCCGAGGTTGTCGAGGGCACTGCAGGGCGGTGCAATCTGCGCCCTCGGCACCGCGCTCGGAGCCGTACCGGTACTGGTAATCCGGCGCATGCCCCAGGCGCTCAGCGATACGTTGTTGGGATTTGGCGCCGGCGTGATGCTGGCGGCGACCGCGTTTTCGCTGATCGTGCCCGGCATTGCCGCTGCGGAAAAACTCGGCATGACGCCGTGGGGCGCCAGTGGGCTGATCTGTTTCGGCATCATGCTCGGCGCGTTCGGCCTGTTCCTGGTCGATCGCAAGGTGTCCGGCGCATCCCCGGAAGAGCTCATCGGTACCCTTGAGCGTCCGGTCATTCCGCCACGGATCTGGCTGTTCGTGTTCGCGATCATTGCCCACAACATTCCCGAAGGCATGGCGGTGGGCGTGTCCGCCGGTGGCGGCATGCCGGACGCCGACAGTCTGGCCATGGGCATTGCCCTGCAGGATGT
Organism: Pseudomonas sp. REP124; assembly: GCF_020164475.1. Taxonomy (GTDB): domain Bacteria; phylum Pseudomonadota; class Gammaproteobacteria; order Pseudomonadales; family Pseudomonadaceae; genus Aquipseudomonas. The sequence goes on from NZ_JAIQWX010000084.1 coordinate 3,649, forward strand.
GCCGGAGGGGCTGGTGATTGCTTTGGTATTGGCTGGGGCAGGGATGTCGCGGTTCAAGGCGTTTCTGATCGGTGCGGCGTCAGGTCTGGTCGAACCGGTGTTCGCGCTGTTGTGCGCGTGGCTGGTGAGCCTGGCTGAATTGCTATTGCCGTTGGGTCTGGCATTGGCGGCGGGGGCGATGTTGCTGGTGGTGACTCACGAGGTCATCCCGGAGTCGCGTCGCAATGGTCACGACAAGCTGGCCAGCCTTGGGTTGTTGATCGGCTTTTGCCTGATGATGGTGATGGATACGGCGTTGGGCTGACATGCACCCTGTAGCAGCTGGCGCAGCCTGCGTCCGGCTGCGAAGCAGTCGTAAAATCAGGCTACTCGGTGTTTCAGGTAAATCGCGTCCACAGGGTTTACGACTGCTGCGCAGCCGGACGCAGGCTGCGCCAGCTGCTACAGGGGCTGCGGTGTTATTCGCCTTCGTCGAAATAGTTGTTGATCAAGGCCACCAGCGCATCCATCGCTTCCTGATCCTGCGCACCTTCGGTACTCAGATGGATCATGGTGCCCTTGCCGGCGGCAAGCATCATCATGGCCATGATGCTTTTGCCGTCCACGGTGGATTCCGGCGTGCGGCCGACCCGGATGGTGCAATCCTTGAATTGGCCGGCGACCCCGACGAATTTTGCAGATGCCCGGGCATGCAGACCCAGTTTGTTGATGATTTCGATTTCCCGAGCAGGCATCGCGATGTGAATCCTTTAGCTGAGGTCGCGGTGGCGGACCTGGACGTTCTTCAAAGATTGCTGCAGGGTCTTGGCCAGCCGTTCGGTCAGATAGACAGAACGGTGATGCCCGCCAGTGCAACCGATGGCAATGGTGACATAGGCGCGATTACTGGCAGCAAAGCGGGGCAACCATTTGAGCAAATAAGTGGATATGTCCTGAAACATCTCTTCAACATCCGGCTGTGCCGCCAGGTACTCGGCAACCGGTAAATCGAGACCGGACTGCGCGCGCAACTCCGGCTTCCAGTAAGGATTGGGCAGGCAGCGCACATCGAACACCAGGTCGGCATCCACCGGCATGCCGCGCTTGAAGCCGAAAGACTCCACCAGGAACGCAGTGCCGGGCTCCGGCTGGTTCAGCAGGCGCAACTTGATCGAATCGCGCAGCTGATACAGGTTCAGGTTGGTGGTATCGAGTTTCAGATCTGCCAGGTCGGCAATCGGGTCCAGCAGGATCTTTTCGTCGGTGATCGCTTCGGCGAGCGAGCGGTTTGCATTGCTCAGCGGGTGGCGGCGACGGGTTTCCGAGAAACGCTTGAGCAGGGTTTCGTCGTCGGCATCCAGGTACAGGACATCGCACTGGATATGCCGGCTGCGGACTTCTTCCAACAACTCCGGGAATCGTGACAAATGGCTAGGCAGGTTGCGGGCGTCGATGGACACCGCCACCAGCGGTTGCAGCAGTTCGGTATGGATCAACGCGCGTTCGGCCAGTTCAGGCAGCAATCCGGCGGGCAGGTTGTCTATGCAGTAGTAGCCGTTGTCCTCGAGTACATCGAGGGCGGTACTTTTACCTGAGCCGGAGCGGCCGCTGACGATGATCAAGCGCATGGTTACGGCCTGTTTTGCTCGTCCAGGACAACCTGATACAAGGCTTCATTGCTCGGGGCGCTGCGCAGTTTTTCGCGCACATCCTTGCGGTCGAGCATGCTGGCGATCTGGCGCAACAGCTCCAGATGGGCGTCGGTGGCGGCTTCCGGGACCAGCAGAACGAACAGCAGGTCAACCGGGGCGCCATCGATCGCATCGAAATCGATAGGGGCATCCAGGTGCATCAGCGCGCTGATGGGCGAGGTGCAACCCTTGAGGCGGCAATGAGGAATGGCGATGCCGTTGCCAAAACCCGTAGAGCCGAGTTTTTCACGGGCAATCAATGCCTCGAAGACAACTTGCATCTCCAGATCCGGAAAACTGCGGTGGATAAGGTTGGCAATTTGTTCGAGGGCTTTCTTTTTACTGCCTCCCGGCACGTTCACCAGGGAACGGCCGGGGGTCAGGATATTTTCAAGTCGGATCATGGGTAGGGAGTGTTAACGACCGGTAGCGCCCTGGAGGAGGCTCTGGGTCTTTTCCTTATGCTTTTTGAGTTGTTTGTCCAGCTTGTCGGTCAGTGCGTCGATCGCTGCGTACATGTCGGTATGTTCCGCGTTGGCGACCACTTCACTGCCGGGAATATGCAGGGTGGCTTCGATTTTCTGCTTCAGTTTTTCGACCGTCATCGTGACCTGCACGTTGGTGATCTTGTCGAAGTGTCGCTCCAATCGATCGAGTTTTTCGCCGATGTAGGTGCGAAGAGGTTCGGTCACTTCCAGTTGGTGTCCACTGATGTTGACTTGCATACAGCTTCTCCTTCGTTGCCAGTGCATAAAGCGGCAGGCACAAATTACCTGCCACTGGAACGCTGTGGCGTGGCCCTACATCAACCGCTTGCGTTCGCTCGAAGGCGCGATCCCGAGGGATTCGCGGTACTTGGCGACGGTGCGGCGAGCCACCTGAATGCCTTGTGCCTCCAGTAAACCAGCGATCTTGCTGTCACTCAACGGCTTTTTCTGATTTTCAGCGGCAACCAGTTTTTTGATGATCGCGCGGATCGCCGTGGACGAGCATTCTCCGCCTTCAGAGGTGCTGACGTGGCTGGAGAAAAAGTATTTCAGCTCGTAGATGCCCCGAGGGGTATGCATGAATTTCTGGGTGGTCACCCGGGAAATCGTCGACTCGTGCATGCCCACCGCTTCGGCGATGTCGTGCAGGACCAGCGGCTTCATGGCCTCGTCGCCGTACTCCAGGAAGCCGCGCTGATGCTCGACGATCTGGGTGGCCACTTTCATCAGGGTTTCGTTGCGGCTCTGCAGGCTCTTGATGAACCAGCGGGCTTCCTGCAACTGATTGCGCATGAAGGTGTTATCGGCGCTGGTGTCGGCGCGGCGCACGAAACCGGCGTACTGGGCGTTGACCCGCAGCCGAGGCACTGACTCCTGGTTGAGTTCCACCAGCCAGCGCTCGTTGTCCTTGCGCACGATCACGTCGGGCACCACGTATTCGGCTTCGGTGGACTCGATCTGCGAGCCCGGACGCGGGTTGAGGCTCTGGACCAGTTCGATCACCTGGCGCAGCTCGTCTTCCTTGAGCTTCATGCGGCGCATCAGCTGGCTGTAATCGCGGCTGCCGAGCAGGTCGATGAAGTCGGTGACCAGGCGCTTGGCTTCGGTAAGCCAAGGGGTCTTGGCGGGCAGCTGGCGCAGTTGCAGCAGCAGGCATTCGCCCAGGTTGCGGGCGCCGATGCCGGCGGGTTCGAATTGCTGGATGCGGTGCAGGACGGCTTCGATCTCGTCCAGCTCGATGTCGAGCTCCGGATCGAAGGCTTCGTGGATTTCTTCGAGGGTTTCGTCGAGGTAGCCCTGATTGTTGATGCAATCGATCAGGGTCACGGCGATCAGGCGGTCGGTGTCGGACATCGGCGCCAGGTTCAATTGCCACAGCAGATGGCTTTGCAGGCTTTCACCGGCCGACGTGCGGGTGGTGAAGTCCCATTCGTCGTCATCGTTGCTGGGCAGGCTGCTGGCGCTGGTCTGGTAGACATCTTCCCAGGCGGTGTCGACGGGCAGTTCGTTGGGAATGCGTTCGTTCCAGTCACCTTCCTCGAGGTTGTCGACGGTTGGTGCGCTTTCCTGGTAGGAGGGTTCCTGGATTTCCGTGTTTGGCTTCTGTTCGACGTTGTCGGCCATCGGATCGGAGTTGTCGAAGTCGTCGCCTTCTTCCTGGCGTTCGAGCATCGGATTGGACTCCAGGGCCTCCTGGATTTCCTGTTGCAGGTCCAGGGTCGACAATTGGAGCAGGCGGATGGCCTGTTGCAGCTGCGGTGTCATCGTCAGCTGCTGGCCCATTCTCAAGACTAGCGATGGTTTCATGGCAGGGGCTTAACACCTTATTCCGGCGCACATGCGCCATCCACTACAGGGCGCCGGAGCGCCAAACATAAGCAAATTATATGCCTGATATTGCAGTGTTTGCCTAGAGCGCTGTAACAATAAAAAAGTGTTGATTTTTTATCGAGACAAGCGCTCGGTCGACCAGCCTCGCACCAAGGTGCTTATAGGCGGAACTCGTGGCCCAGATACACTTCCTTGACCAGGTCATTGGCCAGGATCGTCTCGGAGTCGCCTTCTGCAATCAACTGCCCATCATTGACGATATAGGCGGTTTCGCAGATGTCCAGCGTCTCGCGGACGTTGTGGTCGGTGATCAGCACGCCAATGCCCTTGGCCTTGAGGTGGTGGATGATCTGCTTGATGTCGCCGACCGAGATCGGGTCCACGCCGGCGAAGGGTTCGTCGAGCAGGATGAACTTCGGATTGGTGGCCAGCGCACGGGCGATTTCCACGCGGCGACGTTCACCACCGGACAGGCTCATGCCCAGGTTGTCGCGAATGTGGCTGATGTGGAATTCCTGCAGCAGGCTTTCCAGTTCGCGACGACGGCCTGCCTTGTCGAGCTCCTTGCGGGTCTCCAGGATCGCCATGATGTTGTCGGCTACCGAGAGCTTGCGGAAGATCGATGCTTCCTGCGGCAGGTAGCCGATACCGGCTTTGGCGCGACCGTGCATCGGCTGGTGGCTGACGTCCAGGTCGTCGATCAGCACGCGGCCCTGATCGGCTCGTACCAGGCCGACGATCATGTAGAAGCAGGTGGTCTTGCCGGCGCCGTTAGGGCCGAGCAGGCCGACGATCTGACCGCTGTCGATGGACAGGCTGACGTCACGCACGACCTGGCGGCTCTTGTAGCTCTTGGCCAGATGCTGAGCTTTCAGAGTTGCCATTTACGGGGCCTTTTGCTCGTCGGTTTTCTTTTTCGGCTGGATCACCATGTCGATGCGCGGACGCGATTCGGTGACGTTGCTGCCGGTGGCGCGACCGGCGCTGGCCAGCTTCTTGACCGTGTCGTAGACGATTTTCTCGCCCTGGGTGGTGTTGTTGTCCTTGTCGATCACTTTGGCGCGATCGATCAGCACCACACGGTTCTGCTGGGCGTGGTACTGGATGGTCACTCCCCAGCCCTGCACCGGCTTGGTGTCGCCAGCGGTCTGCAATTGTTCGAAGTAGGCCAGGTTGCCCACCGAGGTCACCACGTCGATGTCGCCATTGGGCGCACGGGTCATGGTCACTTTGTTGCCGGTAACCTTCATCGAGCCCTGGGTGATGATCACGTCGCCGGTGTAGGTGGCAATGCCGTTCTTGTCGTCCAGCTGGGCATCGTCGGCCTGAATACGGATTGGCTGCTGCTGATCGTTCGGCAGAGCCCAGGCGCTCACGCTTCCCAGTGCTGCGCTCAGACCGAGCAAAATAGGGAGAGTTTTAACGAGCCTCATACTGTCCTCTTACGTTCGATAGCAGGTGAATCCTGCTTTCCTTCAAATACGCTTTCATTCCCACGCCAGTCGATACGCCGCCAGCGCCGTCGATTCTAACGGGTTGCTGGGTCTGCGCATATTGCTCCTGAGGGAACACTGTCATGCGAGTGGAAGTGATCAGCACATCACGGTTCTTTTCATCGGTGCGCTTGACGCGCACGTTGTCGATCAGTTCGACCTCGGTGCCACCCGGGTTCACTTCGCCGCGCTCGCTGGTCACGTGCCACGGAAAATCGGTGCCGCGGTACATGTTCAGGTCAGGTTTGGTGACCAGGGTGACGTCGGTGGCCTTCACGTGTTCGGCCTTGTCGGACGTCATTTCGTACTGCACCTTGCCGTCTTCGAGGTATTGCAGGGTGTGAGTATTGGTCGCGTACCAGTCGATCGGGCTTTCGGTGGTCTTGGCCGGTGGCTTATCGAGGAAGCGTTCCGGGCTGATGTTCCAGTAACCGACTGCGACCAGAATCGCGGCGATAAAGGTCAGCAGCACGGCATTTCGAAGTTTTTTACTAAACATGTTCAGGCTCACAGGTACGCGGCGTTTGCCGCATCGAGGCGGTCCTGGGCGCGCAGGATCAATTCGCAGAACTCGCGGGCGGCACCTTCGCCACCGCGGGCCAGGGTCACGCCGTGAGCGTGTTCGCGCACGAAGCCGGCGGCATTGGCCACCGCCATGCCCAGGCCGACGCGGCGAATCACCGGCAGGTCAGGCAGGTCGTCACCCAGGTAGGCGACCTGTTCATAGCTTAGGTTGAGTTGGCCGAGAAGCTCGTCCAGCACCACCAGTTTGTCTTCGCGACCCTGATACAGGTGGGGGATGCCCAGATTCTTCGCGCGTCGTTCGACTACCGGTGTCTTGCGGCCACTGATGATGGCGGTCTGCACGCCGGCCGCCATCAGCATCTTGATGCCCTGGCCGTCGAGGGTGTTGAATGTCTTGAATTCGCTGCCGTCTTCAAGGAAGTACAGGCGCCCGTCGGTGAGGACGCCGTCGACGTCGAAAACCGCCAGTTTGATCGCTTTGCCGCGTTGCAACAGTTCGTTGCTCATTTACATGACTCCTGCGCGCAGCAGATCGGAGAGGTTGAAGGCGCCGATCGGGCGATCTTCATCGTCCACGACGACCAGTGCGTTGATTCGGTGATCTTCCATGATTTTCAGCGCTTCGGCGGCGAGCATCTCGGCGCGGGCGGTCTTGCCGTGGGCCGTCATCACTTCGTCGATGGTGACGCTGTGAATGTCGATGGGACGATCCAGGGTGCGACGCAAGTCGCCGTCGGTGAAGATCCCGGCCAGCTTGCCGTCGGCTTCGAGAATGACGGTCATGCCCAGGCCCTTGCGGGTCATTTCCATCAACGCGTCCTTGAGCAGGGTGCCACGTTGAACCTGTGGCAGCTCCTGGCCCGCATGCATGACGCTTTCCACTTTCAGCAGCAGGCGTCGGCCCAGTGCGCCGCCCGGATGGGAGAACGCGAAGTCTTCGGCGGTGAATCCGCGGGCGTCCAGCAGCGCCACGGCCAGGGCGTCGCCCATGACCAGCGCGGCGGTGGTCGAGGAGGTCGGCGCCAGGTTTAGCGGGCAGGCTTCATGGCCGACGTTGACATTGAGGTTGACCTCGGCGGCTTTGGACAGCGCAGAGTCAGGGTTGCCGGTCATGCTGATCAGCTGGATGCCCAGGCGCTTGATCAGCGGCAGCAGGGTAATGATTTCGTTGGTGGAGCCGGAGTTCGACAGCGCGAGAATGATGTCGTCGCGAGTGATCATGCCCATGTCGCCATGGCTGGCTTCAGCCGGATGGACGAAAAACGCGGTGGTGCCGGTGCTGGCCAGGGTGGCGGCGATCTTCCTGCCGATATGCCCCGACTTGCCCATGCCGACCACGACCACGCGACCTTTGCTGGCCAGAATCATCTCGCAGGCGCGTACGAAATCCGCGTCGATTTGCGGCATCAAGCCTTGTACGGCTTCGACTTCGAGGCGGATGGTGCGTTGGGCGGACTGAATCAGGTCGCTGGATTGGCTCATGTCAGAAATCGTTTAGCCTGATGAAAAGGCGGCGATTATAGCGGTTATGATCGAAACCCTCACGCTAGTTCGTCGCGCTTTGTCATTCCTTGTCCGGTAAATCCCTCTAAATGAAGGTTTCTGCCTGTCATACCTAAGAATATGACACGGCATTGACCTTGGGCGCCCGGGGTTTGCAGTGATATAGTTCGCCGCCAGTTCGGCCCGCCCGGAGGTATGTGCTTTCGTCAGAAAGTCAGGCGTCCGAGTGAGAGGTTGCATCGCAAGGAGTTTAGATGAGTGCCGATAACGCCTACGCGGTCGAGCTGAAGGGAGTGACCTTCAAGCGCGGTGCGCGCAGCATTTTCAATAACGTCGATATCCGTATTCCGCGCGGCAAGGTCACCGGCATCATGGGACCTTCCGGTTGCGGCAAGACGACGCTTTTGCGGTTGATGGGCGCGCAGCTGCGACCAACCACGGGCGAAGTCTGGGTCAACGGTCAGAACCTGCCGAAGCTCTCGCGCAGCGATCTGTTCGACGCACGCAAGCACATGGGCGTGCTGTTTCAGAGTGGTGCCCTGTTCACCGATCTCGATGTCTTCGAGAACGTCGCGTTTCCGCTACGCGTCCACACCGATCTGCCCGAAGAAATGATTCGTGACATTGTCCTGCTCAAATTGCAGGCCGTTGGTCTGCGCGGGGCGATCGAGTTGATGCCCGATGAGCTGTCCGGTGGCATGAAGCGCCGTGTCGCCCTGGCACGGGCCATCGCGATGGATCCACAGATTCTCATGTACGACGAGCCCTTTGTCGGCCAGGACCCGATCGCCATGGGCGTTCTGGTGCGCCTGATCCGCCTGCTCAACGACGCGCTGGGCATCACCAGCATCGTGGTTTCCCACGATCTGGCCGAAACCGCGAGCATTGCCGACTATATCTATGTAGTGGGCGATGGGCAGGTGTTGGGGCAGGGCACGCCTGAGGAACTGATGAACTCGGATGAGCCGAAAATTCGTCAATTCATGACCGGCGAACCCGATGGCCCGGTTGCGTACCACTTTCCAGCGACGGATTACCGCGCAGATCTTCTGGGGAAGCGCCGCTGATGCGCAGAATTTCACTAATAGAACGCATACGCCGATTCGGCCAGGCCGGGATCGACACCGTGTCGGTGTTCGGTCGCTCGACCCTGTTCCTGTTTCACGCCTTGCTCGGTCGCGGCGGCATCGGCGGTGCTTTCGGCCTGCTGGTCAAGCAGCTGCACTCCGTTGGCGTGATGTCGCTGGTGATCATCGTGGTTTCCGGGATTTTCATCGGCATGGTGCTGGCGCTGCAGGGCTTCAACATTCTTTCCAGCTACGGTTCGGAGCAGGCGGTCGGGCAGATGGTTGCGCTGACGCTGCTGCGCGAGCTGGGCCCGGTGGTGACGGCACTGCTGTTTGCAGGTCGTGCAGGTTCGGCGCTGACCGCGGAAATCGGCAACATGAAGTCCACCGAGCAGCTGTCCAGCCTGGAAATGATCGGCGTCGATCCGCTCAAGTACATCGTTGCCCCGCGCCTGTGGGCCGGCTTCATTTCCCTGCCGGTGCTGGCGATGATTTTCAGCGTCGTGGGCATCTGGGGCGGTTCGTGGGTGGCCGTCGACTGGCTGGGCGTCTATGAAGGTTCCTACTGGTCGAACATGCAGAACAGCGTGACCTTTGCCGACGATGTGCTCAACGGCATCATCAAAAGCATGGTTTTTGCCTTTGTCGTGACCTGGATCGCCGTATTCCAAGGCTATGACTGCGAGCCCACCTCCGAGGGGATCAGTCGTGCCACCACCAAGACCGTGGTATATGCCTCTCTGGCAGTGCTCGGCCTGGACTTTATTTTGACCGCCTTGATGTTTGGAGATTTCTGATGCAAAACCGCACCCTGGAAATCGGTGTCGGCCTTTTCTTGCTGGCCGGCATCCTGGCTTTGCTGCTGCTGGCCCTGCGGGTCAGTGGTTTGTCCCCGAGCCCGAGCACCGACACTTATAAACTTTATGCCTATTTCGACAATATCGCCGGTTTGACGGTCAGAGCTAAAGTGACCATGGCCGGTGTGACCATCGGCAAGGTCACGGCGATCGATCTGGACCGCGACAGTTTCACCGGTCGAGTGACCATGCAGCTGGAAAAACGGGTGGATAACCTGCCGACCGATTCCACTGCATCTATCCTGACTGCTGGCCTGTTGGGTGAGAAATACATCGGCATCAGTGTGGGTGGCGAAGAAAAACTGCTCGCCGATGGCGGGACCATCCATGACACCCAGTCGTCACTGGTGCTCGAGGACCTGATCGGTAAATTCCTGCTCAACACTGTTAGCAAAGACGCTAAATGAGGAGCCTTTAAATGATCTCTATCTTGCGACGTGGCCTGTTGGTATTGCTCGCGGCCCTGCCGCTGATGGCTAACGCCGTGGCGTCCCCTTCCGCGCACGATCTGGTGCAGGACACCACCAACCGGATGCTTTCGGACCTGGCGGCTAACAAAGAGAAGTACAAACAGGATCCGAACGGTTTCTATGCGGCACTGAACAACATTGTCGGGCCGGTGGTGGATGCCGAAGGCATCTCCAAGAGCATCATGACGGTCAAGTACTCGCGCAAGGCCACCCCTGAACAGATGAAGACCTTTGAAGAGAACTTCAAGCGCGGTCTGTTCCAGTTCTATGGCAATGCCTTGCTCGAATACAACAACCAGGGCATTACCGTCGATCCGGCCAAGGACGAATCGGGTGACCGCACCAGCGTCGGCATGACCGTCAAGGGCAGCAACGGCGCGATCTATCCGGTGTCCTACACCCTGGAAAAGGTCAACGGCGAGTGGAAGCTGCGCAACGTCATCATCAACGGCATCAACATCGGCAAGCTGTTCCGCGATCAGTTCGCCGACGCCATGCAGCGCAATGGCAACGACCTGGACAAGACCATCGACGGCTGGGCCGGTGAAGTCGCCAAGGCCAAGCAGACCGCAGAGCAATCCCCCGAGAAAGCCCAATGAGTGAGTCGGCAGTCCTGATGGATGCCGCCGGTGACCTGCGGCTCAGCGGCGTGCTGGACTATCGCACCGGCCCTGGCCTGCGTGAGCAGGGCCAGGCGCTGATCAAGGCGAGCAAGGCCGCGACCGTGGTGGTCGATTGCTCCGCAGTGACCAAGTCCAGCAGCGTGGGGCTATCCTTGTTGCTGTGCTTCATGCGTGATGCGCAGGCGGCCGGCAAGGCGCTGACCATCCGCGCAATGCCCGAGGACATGCGTGAAATCGCCGAGGTCAGTGAGCTGACCGAGTTGTTGGCCAATCCCTAAACCGCATCGACAGACAAGCCCCCCGTCAGAGTCCTGCTCCGCGGGGTTCGCAGGCGCGGGGCTTTTTTGTATGATGTCCGACCCGCGCGCACATGGCGCCGATTGAGGTTGAGCATGCAGGCCGTAGAAGTGAAAAGCTTCCTTGAAGCAAAGCTGCCAGAAACTCAGGTGGAAGTTGAAGGCGAAGGCTGCAATTTCCAGCTGAACGTGATTAGCGATGAACTGGCGGCATTGAGCCCGGTCAAGCGTCAGCAGCAGATCTATGCCCATTTGAACCCATGGATCACCGATGGCAGCATCCATGCGGTCACTATGAAATTTTTCAGCAGCGCGGCCTGGGCCGAGCGCACCTGAGCCCAAGGGCGTCGAGATTCTTATGGATAAATTGATTATTACTGGCGGCGCTCGTCTTGATGGCGAGATCCGCATCTCCGGGGCAAAGAACTCTGCCCTGCCGATCCTGGCTGCCACGCTGCTGTGCGATGGCCCGGTGACCGTTGCCAACCTGCCGCACCTGCACGACATCACCACCATGATCGAGCTGTTCGGTCGCATGGGCATTGAGCCGGTGATCGACGAGAAGCTGGCTGTCGAAATCGACCCGCGTACCATCAAGACCCTGGTCGCTCCATACGAACTGGTTAAAACCATGCGTGCGTCGATCCTGGTGCTGGGTCCGATGGTTGCCCGTTTCGGTGAAGCCGAAGTGGCGCTGCCAGGCGGTTGCGCCATCGGTTCGCGTCCGGTCGACCTGCACATCCGTGGCCTGGAAGCCATGGGCGCGGTGATCGACGTCGAAGGCGGCTACATCAAGGCCAAGGCGCCTGAAGGCGGCCTGCGCGGTGCGCACTTCTTCTTCGACACCGTCAGCGTGACCGGTACCGAAAACATCATGATGGCCGCTGCACTGGCCAAGGGCCGCAGCGTCCTGGCGAACGCCGCGCGCGAGCCTGAAGTGGTTGACCTGGCGAACTTCCTGAACGCCATGGGCGCCAAGGTTTCCGGCGCCGGCACCGACACCATCACCATCGATGGCGTCGAGCGTCTGCACACCACCACCTTCAAAGTGATGCCCGACCGTATCGAAACCGGCACCTACCTGGTTGCCGCAGCCGTGACCGGGGGTCGCGTGAAGGTCAAGGACACCGATCCGACCATCCTTGAAGCGGTGCTGGAAAAGCTCCGTGAATCGGGTGCCGAGATCAACACCGGCGAAGACTGGATCGAGCTGAACATGCACGGCAAGCGGGCCAAGGCCGTGAACGTGCGCACAGCTCCTTACCCGGCGTTCCCGACCGACATGCAGGCGCAGTTCATCTCCCTCAACGCCGTTGCCGAAGGCACCGGTGCCGTGATCGAGACGATCTTCGAAAACCGCTTCATGCACGTTTACGAACTGCACCGCATGGGCGCCAAGATCCAGGTCGAAGGCAACACTGCCATCGTGACCGGTACCGAAAAGCTCAAGGGCGCGCCAGTCATGGCCACCGACCTGCGTGCTTCGGCCAGCCTGGTGATTTCGGCGCTGGTCGCCGAAGGCGATACCCTGATCGACCGCATCTACCACATCGACCGTGGTTACGAGTGCATCGAAGAGAAACTGCAGATGCTGGGCGCCAAGATCCGTCGCGTTCCGGGCTAGTCATTGCAGATGGGCACAGGGACGTGTCCGACAGGTTTTGTTTCAAGTCGAGCCGGGTATCCGGCTCGATGTATGTCCGGCGCCGTTTGCGACCGTACATGAGTACCTTGATAAGGACTGACGTTTCCCATGTTGACCATCGCACTGTCCAAGGGCCGCATCCTTGACGACACCCTGCCGCTTCTGGCTGAAGCGGGCATCGTGCCGACCGAGAATCCGGACAAGAGCCGCAAGCTGATCATCCCCACGACCCAGGAAGATGTACGCCTGTTGATCGTGCGTGCCACCGACGTGCCGACCTATGTCGAGCATGGCGCCGCCGACCTGGGTGTCGCCGGTAAAGACGTGCTGATGGAATTTGGTGGCCAGGGCCTCTACGAGCCGCTGGATCTGCAGATCGCCAAGTGCAAGCTGATGACCGCCGGCAAGGTCGGCGCAGTCGAGCCCAAGGGCCGCCTGCGCATCGCCACCAAGTTCGTCAACGTTGCCAAGCGCTACTACGCCGAACAGGGCCGTCAGGTCGATATCATCAAACTGTACGGTTCGATGGAGCTGGCGCCGCTGATCGGCCTGGCCGACAAGATCATCGATGTGGTCGACACCGGTAACACGCTGCGGGCCAACGGCCTGGAGCCACAGGACTTCATCGCCGCCATCAGCTCCCGGCTGATCGTCAACAAGGCTTCGATGAAAATGCAACACGCCCGTATCCAGGCGTTGATCGACACCCTGCGCAAGGCAGTGGAGTCTCGACACCGCGGCTGATTCACTCGCGCGGCTCTGAGCCGCGCCGTCTATCCGCCTCATAGCCAGAATTCTCAGGTGCCCAAGCGGATCGGATGTTAGCTTCGGGCGCCTGAGTTTTTTGCCAATCCTATGAGGCTCTCGCTATGACCGCACTGACTGCAATTCGCCGACTCAACGCTGCTGACCCGGATTTCGCGCATCATCTGGATCATCTGCTGAGCTGGGAAAGTGTGTCTGACGACTCGGTCAATCAGCGAGTGCTGGACATCATCAAGAACGTGCGCGAGCGCGGCGATGCGGCGCTGGTGGATTACACCCGTCAGTTCGACGGGCTGGACGCCGCGTCCATGGCCGACCTGATCCTGCCGCGCGAGCGCCTGGAACTGGCCCTGACCCGAATCACCGTGACCCAGCGCGAAGCCCTGGAAAAAGCCGCGGCCCGCGTGCGCAGCTACCACGAAAAGCAGAAACAGGACTCCTGGAGCTACACCGAAGCCGACGGCACGGTGCTGGGCCAGAAAGTCACTCCACTGGATCGCGCCGGCCTGTATGTGCCGGGCGGCAAGGCTTCGTATCCTTCGTCGGTACTGATGAACGCGATTCCGGCCAAGGTGGCTGGCGTGACCGAAGTGGTCATGGTGGTGCCGACCCCGCGTGGCGAAGTCAATGAACTGGTGCTGGCCGCTGCCTGCATCGCCGGCGTCGACCGCGTGTTCACCATCGGCGGCGCCCAGGCGGTAGCTGCCCTGGCCTATGGCACTGAAAGCGTTCCGCAGGTCGACAAGGTGGTCGGTCCGGGCAACATCTATGTCGCCACGGCCAAGCGCCACGTGTTTGGTCAGGTCGGCATCGACATGATCGCCGGTCCTTCGGAGATCCTCGTGGTGTGCGACGGCCAGACCGATCCGGACTGGATCGCCATGGACCTGTTCTCCCAGGCCGAGCACGACGAAGACGCCCAGGCGATCCTGGTCAGCCCCGATGCCGAGTTTCTCGACAAGGTGGCCGCCAGCATCGCCAAGCTGCTGCCGACCATGGACCGCGCCACCATCATCGAAACCTCGATCAACGGCCGTGGTGCGCTGATTCAGGTGCGTGACATGGAGCAAGCCATGGAAGTGGCCAACCGCATCGCGCCGGAGCACCTGGAGTTGTCGGTCGCCGACCCGCAAGCCTGGTTGCCGAAGATCCGCCACGCCGGCGCGATCTTCATGGGCCGTCACACCTCCGAAGCCCTGGGCGACTACTGCGCCGGTCCCAACCACGTGTTGCCGACTTCCGGCACCGCGCGCTTCTCGTCGCCGCTGGGTGTGTACGACTTCCAAAAGCGCTCGTCGATCATCTTCTGCTCCGAAGCCGGTGCCTCCGAGCTGGGCAAGACCGCCTCGGTGCTGGCTCGTGGCGAATCGCTGAGCGCCCACGCACGCAGCGCCGAATACCGCATTCTCGATAAAGACTTCGTACCAGGGCAGGGGAACTGAACATGAGTAAATTCTGGAGCCCGTTCGTCAAGAACCTGGTGCCTTACGTGCCGGGCGAGCAGCCGAAACTGGCCAAGCTGGTGAAGCTCAACACCAACGAAAACCCTTACGGTCCATCGCCGAAAGCCTTGGCCGCGATGCAGACCGAGCTCAACGACAACCTGCGCCTGTACCCGGACCCGAACAGCGATCTGTTGAAGAACGCGGTCGCCAACTACTACGGCGTGAAGAGCAATCAGGTGTTCCTCGGCAACGGTTCCGATGAGGTGCTGGCGCATGTCTTCCACGGCTTGCTGCAGCACGACAAACCGCTGCTGTTCCCGGATATCAGCTACAGCTTCTATCCGGTTTACGCCGGCTTGTATGGCATCCATTTCGATGCAGTGCCTCTGGATGAACAGTTCCAGATCAACCCTGCGGACTACGCCAAGCCGAACGGCGGGATCATCTTCCCCAACCCGAACGCCCCGACCGGCTGCCTGCTGGCGCTGGAAGCGATCGAGCTGATTCTCAAGGCCAGCCCGGATTCGGTGGTCGTGGTGGACGAGGCCTACATCGACTTCGGCGGCGAAACCGCGATCAGCCTTGTGGACCGTTATCCGAACCTGCTGGTGACCCAGACCCTGTCCAAATCCCGCTCCCTCGCCGGCCTGCGGGTTGGTTTGGCGGTGGGGCATCCGGACCTGATCGAGGCGCTGGAGCGGATCAAAAACAGCTTCAACTCCTACCCGCTCGATCGCATGGCGAACGTCGGTGCGGCGGCTGCATTTGAAGATCGCGAGTACTTCGACAAGACCTGCCGTCTGGTCATCGAAAGCCGCGAATGGGTGACCGCTCAGTTGCAAGCCAAGGGCTTCGAAGTACTGCCGTCGGCGGCCAACTTCATCTTCGCCCGTCACCCGCAGCACGATGCGGCAGGGCTGGCGGCGAAGCTGCGTGAGCAGGGCGTGATTGTCCGTCACTTCAAACAGGAGCGGATTGCGCAGTTCCTGCGGATTTCGATTGGTACGCCGGAGCAGAATCAGGCGCTAATCGACGGCCTGGGCGACCTCTAAAACACCGCCGAACCTGTAGGAGCGAGGCTCGCCCGCGAACAACGATGACTCGGTGCAACAGGTATGCCGCGTTATCGTTCTTCGCGGGCGAGCCTCGCTCCTACAGGGGGTGTGGGTTATTCGTGATGCGGCTCGCCCAGGAACGTCAGCGAACTGAACAACCCGCGACTGCTGATATCCGCACTGTCCTTCACCGGCACTTCCACCTGTGCCGCAATCACATTCAAACCCTCATTACGTACCAGTACTTGCGCACGGCCGTCCTTGTCGGTTTCAGTGGTCAAGGTGTTGGGCGCGCTGCGGTAATCGCCGATCAACTTCACGCCTGCCGCCGGTTTGCCATCCAGCAGCACCCGAACCGGCAATGACTGGCCGGGGCCGACCAGCAGTGGGTCGGTTTCGGGCAGGATCAGCAATTTGATCTGATCCAGTTTCGGCAACTTCGCCCCCGGCTGATAAATCGCCAGGCTGTACTTGAAGGTCTGGGTCGACTCGATCGCCCCCGGTACTTTGCTGCGTCCTTCGTTGATCCACTTCTTGTCCGCGGTCTGCGACCACATGCCGTTATCCAGTGCCACCGCCATCACAGCCGGTGGTTTCAGCGGCTGCAGACGGGCGTGATCGACCAGGCGCTGCACTGTCACCGGTATCATTTTTCCGTTTTTGTCATAGGCCCAGGCACCACTGATCTTGCGGGCCTTGAAGGCATTGTCTTCGGCGCCGTGTCCGTAAATCACTTCGATGTTGCCGCGGCGTTCTTCTGTCCACAGGCCGTGGGCCGAGACTTCAGTGGCGAACAGCAAACCGAGCAGGGCCAGGGGTTTGAGAGCGTGCATGGGGGGCGTCCTTTTACAGAGTGAGTGTCAGGCTGACGGTGAAATTGCGCGGCTCGCCGGGGTTGACCCAGTAGTTGCTGTACGAGCGCTCGAAATACTTCTCGTCGAAAACGTTGTTCAGGTTCAGGCCGACCTTGAGGTTGTCCGTGGCCTGGTAATGCGCGAGCAGGTCGACGGTCTGATAGGCCGGCAATTCGAAGTCGCCGCCGGCTTCGCCCGAGCGATCGCCGACGTAGGTGAACGCTGCTCCGACATCCGAGCCGCGCAAGCGCCCGTCCTGAAATTCATAAACCCCCAGCAGGCTGCCGCTGCGCTTGGCCACGCCGAGAATCCGGCTGCCGGTGGGAATCACCGAGTCACCCTGGGTGACTTCGGCGTCGATGTAGGCGAACGCGCCGATCACCCTCAGCGCGTCGCTGACTTGCCCGGCGATTTGCAGGTCGAAGCCGCGGCTGCGCGCCTTACCCATGGCTCGGCTGGTGTCGGTGGCCGGATCGAGTGCGAGGACGTTTTCCTTCTCGATGTGAAAGGCGGCGAGGGTGCTGCTCAAGCGCTCGTCGAACAGCTCGCTCTTGATGCCGATTTCATAGCCGACGCCTTCTTCCGGGTCGAAGGATTTGCCGGCGGCGTCCAGGCCGTTGTTGGGTCTGAACGAAGTGGAGGCGTTGGCGAACAGGCCGACGTCGGGCGTCAGTTGATAGAGCAGGCCGGCGCGCTGGGTGAGGGCGTCGTGACGCTGATGGCTGCTGGCGCCGCGGGTGTGATCGTCGATGCGCTGCTCGAACTGTTCCATGCGCGCACCGAGCATGCCCCGCAGTTTGTCGGTGAAGATGATCTGGTCCTGCAGGTTCAGCGCGCGGCTTTCGACGTGTTCGAAAAAGTCTGTTCCGGAGCGCGCGCCGTCGGGTTTCGGCTGGCCGTAGACCGGCTGATAAATGTCGATGGCGTAGGGGCCGCCGGCAATGGTCGTGACTCGTTCATCCTTGCGGTAGTTTTCGTACTCGCTGCCGATCAGCAGTTCGTGCTGCCAGCTGCCAAGGTCGAAAAAGCCGCGCAATTCGAGCTGGGTGATGCTGTCTTGCCAGTTGTTGTCGCGCTCGCGATAGCGCCGGTTGACGGTGTGACCATCGGCATTCAGCGCGCGCTGTTCGGAGGCGAATCCCCAGAGCCGGCCTTCCTTGTAGTGGCTGGCCAGGCGCAATTGCCAAAGGTCGTTGAGCTGATGTTCGACGGCGGCCTGGAGCTGATTGTTGTGGTTGTCGATGTCGCCGTCATCGGGTTCGCCGAGGAAGGTCGAGCGGGAAACGCCGCTCCATTTGTTGTTCGGAGCAACGATGCCGCGATCGAAGGTCGAGCTGTGCCGGACGAATTCGCTCTGCACCAGCAGGCGGGTATCGGGATTGAGCTGCCAGCTGAACGAAGGCGCGACGAACACCCGCTGACTGTCGACGTGATCGCGGAAACTGTGATTGTCCTCCACGGCCAGATTCACCCGGGACAGGACATCGCCATGCTCATCCAGCGGCGTGTTGACGTCCACTGCCGTGCGATAGCGATCCCAACTGCCGGCGCTGGTTTGCAGGGTGGTGAAGGCTTCGGGTTGAGGCGTTTTAGTGACGATATTCACGGTACCGCCCGGATCGCCTCGGCCGTATAGGCTGGCGGCTGGGCCCTTGAGCACTTCGATGCGTTCGATGTTGGCCACGTCCGGCGTGCTCGGGTAGCCGCGATTGGCGCTGAAGCCGTCCTTGTAGAACTCCGAGGTGGTGAAGCCGCGCACGCTGTATTCGTAAAGGGTCAGGCCACCGAAGTTGTTCTGCTTGGATACGCCACCGGCGAAATCCAGCGCGCGCTCGACGCTGGTGCTGCCCAGGTCGTTGAGCACGCTGACGGGAACCACGCTGATCGATTGCGGAATATCGCGAATGGCGGTGTCGGTTTTGGTCGCGGTCGAAGAGCGGGTGGCGCGATAGCCATCGACGGGCCCGGTGGGGGACTGATAGTCGGACGTGACGCTGATGGCGTCCAGTTCCAGGGGGCGGGGTTCTTCGGCGAAGGCCGGATTTCCCAGCAGGCCGAAGGCGAAACCGGCGAGGGAGGCCTTTGTTCGAGACGACATGTTATGTTGTTCCAATTCCAAGAATTGAAACAATATAACATGTCTAATGAGGATGTCTTCCAATAGCCCGAGATTCTCGGGCCAGGCTTACTCTTCTTCTTTTTCCTTCACTGGCGCAGGCGGTGGACGCAGGCCGATTTCCGCCGTGAGCTTGAGCTCCTTGCCGTTGCGCATCACCTGGATCGTGACCTTGTCGGTCGGTTTGATCCGCGCGACCTGGTTCATCGAACGACGGCCATCGCCGGCCGGTTCGCCGTCGATGGTGAGGATCACGTCACCCAATTGCAGGCCCGCCTTCTGCGCGGGACCGTCGCGGAAAATCCCCGCGACCACGATGCCCGGACGCCCCGACAGACCGAAGGACTCTGCCAGCTCCTGGCTCAGAGGCTGCACCTCGATGCCGAGCCAGCCACGAATCACCTGGCCGTGCTCGATGATCGACTTCATTACTTCCATGGCCAGCTTGACCGGGATTGCGAAGCCGATGCCCTGAGAACCACCGGACTTGGAGAAGATCGCCGTGTTGATACCGGTCAGGTTGCCGAGGGCGTCCACCAGCGCACCGCCGGAGTTACCGGGGTTGATCGCCGCGTCGGTCTGAATGAAGTCTTCGTAGTTGTTCAGGCCCAGCTGGTTGCGGCCGGTGGCGCTGATGATGCCCATGGTCACGGTCTGGCCGACGCCGAACGGGTTGCCGATGGCCAGCGCGACGTCGCCGATGCGGATGCTATCGGAGCGGCCGACGGTGATCGCCGGAAGGTTCTTCAGGTCGATCTTCAACACCGCGAGGTCGGTTTCCGGGTCGCTGCCGATCACCCGGGCCAGGGTTTCACGTCCGTCCTTGAGCGCCACCACGATCTGGTCGGCACCGCTGGTCACGTGGTTGTTGGTCAGGATGTAGCCTTCCGGGCTCATGATCACGCCCGAACCCAGGCTCGATTCCATGCGTTTCTGCTTGGGCGAGTTGTCGCCGAAGAAGCGGCGGAACTGCGGATCCTCGAACAGTGGATGGCTGGGCTTGTTGATGACTTTGGTGGTGTACAGGTTCACCACGGACGGCGCGGCCGTGGTCACCGCGTCCGCATAGGACACCGGGCCTTCCTGCATGCTGGTGGTTTGCGGGGCTTGCTGCAGGTTGACGTCGAGGCTCGGAAGCCCGACCCATTGCGGGTAACGCTGGATAATCAACAGAGCGATAAGCACGCCGGCCAACAGCGGCCAGCCGGAAAAACGCAGCGCCTTGAGCATTAAACACGTCCTGAGAGAGTTGCAGGCGGTAAGAGACCGCTCATAATGTCGCGCATTATACGAGGCCGCGCGTGCCTCTGAACGGGATATTTAGGAGTCTTTTATGGCCGTCGCCCTGAGCACACTCGTCGAAGAAGCCGACCGTTACCTCAACGCTGCAAGGATCGCCGATTACTGCCCCAACGGCCTGCAGGTCGAGGGCCGGCCGCAGGTGATGCGCATCGTCAGCGGCGTCACCGCCAGCCAGGCCTTGCTCGATGCCGCGGTGGAAGCCAATGCCGATCTGGTGCTGGTGCACCATGGTTATTTCTGGAAGGGCGAGAACCCGTGCATCACCGGCATGAAACAGCGCCGCTTGAAGACTCTGCTCAAACACGACATCAGCCTGCTGGCGTACCACCTGCCGCTGGATCTGCACCCGGAGGTCGGCAATAACGTACAGCTGGCGCGGCAGCTCGACATCACCGTCGAGGGACCATTGGATCCTGAAAACCTCAAGGTCGTCGGACTGGTGGGATCGCTCAACGAGCCGGCAACGCCCCGAGATTTCGCCCGCCGCGTGCAGGAGGTCATGGGCCGTGAGCCGCTGGTCATCGAGGGCAGTTCAATGATCCGTCGTGTCGGCTGGTGCACCGGTGGCGGCCAGGGCTACATCGATCAGGCGGTCCTGGCCGGTGTCGATCTGTACCTGAGCGGCGAAGCGTCGGAGCAGACCTTCCACAGCGCCCGGGAAAACGACATCAGCTTCATCGCCGCCGGTCACCACGCCACCGAGCGCTATGGCGTCCAGGCGCTGGGCGATTACCTGGCGCGACGCTTTGCCCTCGAGCACATCTTCATCGATTGCCCGAACCCGATCTGACGCTTCCCCACCTGTAGGAGCGAGGCTTGCCCGCGAAGAACGATCACCGGTTGCATCAGGCACACCGCATTACCGTTCTTCGCGGGCAAGCCTCGCTCCTACGGGGGCGGGGACAAACTGGCAGGCATATTCATATGCCCTTTCGATCTAGCCCGCGCCCTGATTAGAAGCAGGTCGCTGTGCTAGGATCCCCGCTCGAACACGGCCCGCTGGCCGTTCATAAGAAAGTTTTCGTGAGTAGCCATGGTCGACAAACTGACGCATCTGAAACAGCTGGAGGCGGAAAGCATCCACATCATCCGCGAGGTGGCCGCCGAGTTCGACAACCCGGTGATGCTGTACTCCATCGGTAAAGACTCCGCCGTGATGCTGCACCTGGCACGCAAGGCGTTCTTCCCGGGCAAGCTGCCGTTTCCGGTGATGCACGTCGACACCCGCTGGAAATTCCAGGAGATGTACGCCTTCCGCGACAAGATGGTTGCGGACCTGGGCCTGGACCTGATCACCCACATCAACCCGGATGGCGTGGCGCAGAACATCAACCCGTTCACCCACGGCAGTGCCAAGCACACCGACATCATGAAGACCGAAGGTCTGAAACAGGCTTTGGACAAGCATGGTTTCGACGCCGCCTTCGGTGGCGCACGCCGCGATGAAGAGAAATCCCGCGCCAAGGAGCGCGTGTACTCGTTCCGCGACAGCAAGCATCGCTGGGACCCGAAAAACCAGCGTCCTGAGCTGTGGAACGTCTACAACGGCAAGGTCAACAAGGGCGAGTCGATCCGCGTTTTCCCGCTGTCGAACTGGACCGAGCTGGACATCTGGCAGTACATCTACCTCGAAGGCATCCCGATCGTGCCGCTGTACTTCGCCGCCGAGCGTGAAGTGATCGAGAAGAACGGCACCCTGATCATGATCGATGACGAGCGCATCCTCGAGCACCTGAGCGATGAAGACAAAGCCCGCATCGTCAAAAAGAAAGTGCGTTTCCGTACCCTTGGCTGCTACCCGTTGACGGGCGCGGTGGAGTCCGAGGCCGAAAGCCTCACGGACATCATTCAGGAAATGCTCCTGACGCGAACTTCCGAGCGCCAGGGCCGTGTCATCGACCACGATGGCGCAGGCTCGATGGAAGACAAAAAACGTCAAGGTTATTTCTAAGGGGCTGTCATGTCGCATCAATCTGATTTGATCAGCGAGGACATCCTCGCCTACCTGGGCCAGCACGAACGTAAAGAGCTGCTGCGCTTCCTGACCTGCGGTAACGTCGACGACGGCAAGAGCACCCTCATCGGGCGCCTGCTGCACGACTCCAAGATGATCTACGAAGATCACCTGGAAGCGATCACCCGCGACTCGAAAAAAGTCGGCACCACCGGCGAAGACATCGACCTGGCATTGCTGGTCGACGGCCTGCAGGCCGAGCGTGAGCAGGGCATCACCATCGATGTCGCCTACCGCTATTTCTCCACCGCCAAGCGCAAGTTCATCATCGCCGACACCCCGGGCCACGAGCAGTACACTCGCAACATGGCCACCGGTGCGTCCACCTGTGACCTGGCGATCATCCTGGTCGACGCCCGTTACGGCGTGCAGACCCAGACCCGTCGCCACAGCTTCATCGCCTCCCTGCTGGGCATCAAGCACATCGTCGTCGCCATCAACAAGATGGACCTCAAGGGTTTCGACCAGGACGTGTTCGAGTCGATCAAGGCCGATTACCTGAAGTTCGCCGAAGGCCTGAAACTGCAGCCGACCAGCCTGCACTTCGTGCCGATGTCTGCCCTCAAGGGCGACAACGTGGTGAACAAATCCGAGCGCTCGCCGTGGTACACCGGCCAGTCGCTGATGGAAATTCTCGAGACCGTGGAAGTGGCGGGCGATCGCAACTTCACTGACCTGCGTTTCCCGGTGCAGTACGTCAACCGTCCGAACCTGAACTTCCGCGGTTTCGCCGGCACCCTGGCCAGCGGCATCGTCAAGAAAGGCGACGAAGTTGTGGTGCTGCCGTCGGGCAAGAGCAGCCGCGTGAAATCCATCGTCACCTTCGAAGGTGAGTTGGAACACGCAGGTCCAGGTCAAGCGGTGACGCTGACCATGGAAGACGAAATCGACATCTCCCGTGGCGACTTGCTGGTTCACGCCGACAACGTGCCGCCAGTCACCGACAGCTTCGAAGCGATGCTGGTGTGGATGGCTGAAGAGCCGATGCTGCCGGGCAAGAAATACGACATCAAGCGCGCCACCAGCTACGTGCCGGGCTCCATTGCCAGCATCGTCAACAAGGTCGACGTGAACACCCTTGAAGAAGGTTCGGCCAGTGCGTTGCAGCTGAACGAAATCGGCAAGGTCAAGATCGCGCTCGACGCGCCGATCGCCCTCGACGGTTACGACAGCAACCGCACCACCGGTGCGTTCATCGTCATCGACCGCTTGACCAACGGCACCGTTGGCGCGGGCATGATCGTGGCTCAACCGGTTGCCCATGGCACCAGCACTCACCACGGCAAACTGGCTCACGTTGCCACCGAAGAACGTGCGCAACGCTTCGGCCAGCAGCCGGCCACCGTGCTGTTCAGCGGCCTGTCGGGCGCTGGCAAGAGCACCCTGGCTTACGCTGTGGAGCGCAAGCTGTTCGACCTCGGTCGTGCGGTGTTCGTCCTCGATGGCCAGAACCTGCGTCACGACCTGAACAAGGGTCTGCCGCAGGATCGCGCCGGGCGTACCGAGAACTGGCGTCGTGCCGCCCACGTGGCGCGTCAGTTCAACGAAGCCGGTCTGTTGACTCTGGCTGCGTTCGTTGCGCCGAGTGCCGAGGGTCGTGAGCAGGCCAAGGAGCTGATTGGTAAAGATCGTCTGATGACGGTCTATGTCCAGGCCTCGCCAACCGTCTGCGCCGAGCGTGATCCGCAAGGTCTGTACGCGGCGGCCGGGGATAACATCCCGGGCGAATCCTTCCCGTACGACGTGCCGCTGGATGCCGATCTGGTGATCGACACCCAGTCGGTTTCGCTGGAAGAAGGCGTCAAGCAAGTGCTGGATCTGCTGCGCAAGCGTGGTGCGATCTAAGGCAAGGGCAGCGGTGAGCTTCTAGCTTCAAGCTGCAAGAAAAAGCCCGCGGACAGGTGACTGTCTGCGGGCTTTTTTGTGTCTGTTCGGACGCGTTCGC
>NZ_JAIQWX010000085.1 GCF_020164475.1 Pseudomonas sp. REP124
CAGTTTAAGGATTTGCGTCAGTTCATCCAGTGCCGTCCGGCACTCAAGCAGCAATTGCGGGTCCGCCAGGTCGCTCTCGGCCATGCGGTCGCGGTAGTGCTTGTTAACCCATTCGGTCAATGTGCCGTACAACGGTGCGGTCATGATAACGCCTGGGTTGACCGCCGCCAGTTCAGTTTCATTGAGCGCCACGCGCAAACGCAGGCAAGCCGGACCACCGCCGTTCTGCATGCTTTGCTTGAGATCGAACACCTTCACCTCGCGGATCAGGCCGCCGGAGCTGGTCAGGCCCTGCAGGTACTGCCAGACGCGCTCGTTGGCGTGGCACTCTTCCGGCACGATCAACAGCATGGAGCCGTCCGGGCGCGACAGCAGTTGGCTGTTGAACAGGTAGGAGCGGACCGCATCTTCGACGCTGACCGCCGCACGCGGCACGCACACCGACTGGAAGTTGCCGCCGACCTTGCCCAGCTTGCTCGCCAGTTCAGCCAGCATCTTGTCGGTCTCGAGGAACGCATCCTCGTGATAGAACAACACTTCGCCATTGCCCACGGCGATCACGTCGTTGTGGAACACGCCCTGATCGATCACCGACGGGTTCTGCTGAGCGTAGACCACGCCGTCATCCTTCAGGCCGTGCAGACGGGCTACCGCCTGCGACGCTTCGAGGGTCTGGCGGGCCGGGTATTTCTGTGGCGCCGGGTAACGGGTGTCGAACGCGCTGCGACCAAACACGAAGAACTCGACGCCGGCTTCGCCGTACTCGCGGCAGAAACGGGTGTGGTTGGCCGCGCCTTCGTCACCGAACTGCGCCACCGCCGGCAAAGCAGCGTGATGGGCGAAGTGTTTCTGATCGGCAAACATCGCCCCCAGCACGCGGCTGGTGGTCGGGTGTTCGATGCTGCGGTGATATTTGCAGTTGAGGTTGGCGGCGGTGAAATGCACGCGGCCGTCCGCGGTGTCGGCGCTCGGGCTGACGGTGGCGGCGTTGGCGACCCACATGCTCGATGCCGAGCAACTGGCGACCAGCAGCGGCATCGCGTCTTTGGCGGCCTGTTGGATCACTTGTGCGTCGGTGCCGGCAAAGCCCAGGCGGCGCAGTGCGGCTACGTCCGGGCGCTCTTGCGGTGCCAGCACGCCTTGCTGAAAGCCCATGTCCATCAGCGCCTTCATTTTGGACAGGCCTTGGAGTGCTGCTTCCTTCGGATTGGACGCCTGCTGACTGTTGCTCTGGGACGCGACGTTGCCGTAGGACAAACCGCCGTAGTTATGGGTCGGCCCCACTAGACCGTCGAAATTGACTTCATAGGATTTCATTAGCGAGGCTCCACGAGAATCTGTTTGTTATAGGCTTCAGTAGCTATTCAGTACGACCGCGGCGCGGCCATCGCGGGCAAGCCCGGCTCCCACAGGTTCGGAGGTGTTCACACATTTTGTGGTCCACTCAATCACTGTGGGAGCGGGCTTGCCCGCGATTGGCATCACGCCATCTTCACGCCCGGCGTCAGGGCAGCAGGCAACACCAGGCTCGGTGTTTCCAGCGAGGCCACCGGGTAGGCGCAGTAGTCCGCCGCGTAGTAGGCGCTGGCGCGGTGGTTGCCCGAGGCGCCGACGCCGCCGAACGGCGCGCTGCTGGCGGCGCCGGTCAGTTGCTTGTTCCAGTTGACGATACCGGCGCGGCTTTCCAGCCAGAACTGCTGGTAACGCGCCTCGGAGTCCGACAGCAGGCCGGCGGCCAGGCCGTAGTTGGTGTCGTTGGCTTCAGCGATCGCCGCTTCGAAATCGGCGTAGCGGAGCACTTGCAGCAGCGGCCCGAACAGCTCTTCGTCCGGGCGCTCGGCTACGGCGGTCACGTCGAGAATGCCTGGGGTCAGCAATGCGGCCTGAGCCTGGGGCTGAGTCATTTCCAGCAGCGCCACCGCGCCGTTGGCCAGCAGATGCTCCTGGGCGTCCATCAGTGCCTTGGCCGCGCCAAGGGAAATCACCGAACCCATGAACGGCGCAGGCTGTTGATCGAACGCACCGACGTCGATGGTAGCGCTGACCGCCACCAGCCGCGCCAGCAACGCATCGCCCCAGGCGCCTTGCGGCACCAGCAGGCGGCGTGCACAGGTGCAACGCTGCCCGGCGGAAATGAACGCCGATTGAATGATGGTGTAGACCGCGGCATCCACGTCGGCGACCTGATCGACCACCAGCGGGTTGTTGCCGCCCATCTCCAGCGCAAGGATCTTGTCCGGACGACCGGCGAATTGATTGTGCAGGTGATTACCGGTGCGGCTGGAGCCGGTGAAGAACAGGCCGTCGATGCCCGGGTTCGCCGCCAGGGCGATACCGGTTTCGCGAGCGCCTTGCAGCAGGTTCAGCACGCCAGCTGGCAAGCCGGCTTCGATCCAGCACTTGACCGTCAGTTCGGCGACTTTCGGCGTCAGCTCGCTGGGCTTGAACAGCACGCTGTTGCCCGCCAGCAGCGCCGGGACGATATGACCGTTGGGCAAGTGCCCCGGGAAGTTGTAAGGGCCGAACACAGCCACCACACCGTGAGGCTTGTGACGCAACACGGCGGTGGCGTCGCCCAGCGGGCCGCTCTTCTCGCCGGTGCGTTCGCGGTAGCTTTGCACCGAGATCGCAATCTTGTTGACCATGCTGGTGACTTCGGTCGCCGACTCCCACAGGGGCTTGCCGGTTTCCTCACCGATGGTGCGGGCCAGTTCGTCCGCGTGGCTCTTCAGGGTCGCGGCAAAGGCTTCCAGCACCGAGATACGCTCTTCCAGGGTGCGACGTGCCCAGCCCGGAAACGCCTGACGCGCGGCCTGCACAGCCGACTCGACCTGGGCGGCGGTGGCGCCGTTGCCGGACCACAGCACTTGCTGAGTCACCGGGTTCAACGACTCAAAGACTTCGCCCTGGCCTTCCAGCCATTCACCTGCGATGTAAAGCGACTTCATTATTTCGACTCCCGAGCGGACAACGGAACGGCGCGCACCTGATCGCCGGCGTTGAGTTGAAGACGTTTGGCGGTCAACGGATCGACCACCAGCGTGCCCGCGGCGAAGCGTGCGGGTGCGGCAGTGATGCGGCAGTCTTCGCGCTTGCGGTTATGAATAATGAACGGCGTGGCGTCATCGCCCGGCGTGCCGATGGCCAGCACCAGCGCCTGACTGTCGCGCACCGCGCGGATCTTGCCGGTTTCGCATTCGATGGCGGGACCGGCGTCGAAGATGTCGACGTAGCCTTGATAGCTGAAGCCTTCGCTCTTGAGCATCGACAGCGCAGGCTCGGTGTCCGGGTGGACCTGGCCGATCACGTTGCGCGCATCCGGCGAGAGGAAGCAGGTGTACAGCGGGAATTTGGGCATCAGTTCGGCGATGAACGCCTTGTTGCCCACACCGGTCAGGTAGTCGGCCTGGCTGAATTCCATCTTGAAGAAGTGCCGGCCCAGGCTTTCCCAGAACGGCGAACGGCCGGCTGCGTCGGACACACCGCGCATCTCGGCGATGATCTTGTTGCCGAACAGTTGCGGGAACTCGGCGATGAACAGCATCCGCGCCTTGGACAGCATGCGACCGTTCAGGCCGGTGCGGTAATCGGCGTGCAGGAACAACGAGCACAACTCGGAATTGCCGGTCAGGTCGTTGGCCAGAAACAGCGTCGGGATTTCACGGTAGATGTTCAGTTCCTGGGAGGCGCTGACGGTCAGGCCGACCCGAAAGTTGTACCAGGGCTCGCGCAGGCCGACGGCACCGGCGATGGCGGAAATGCCCACCACACGACCGTTGTCGTCTTCGAGCACGAACAGATAGTCCGCATCGCCCCGCCCCGCTTCGCCGCGGAAGGTCTTCTCGGCCCAGCCGACCCGATGGGTCAGGCGCTCTTCGTTGGCCGGCAAGGTAGTCAGGCCGGTGCCGGTGCTGCGGGCCAGGTCGATCAGAGCGGGTAAGTCGCTGCTGCGTACGGGACGAACGATCATGCTATCTCCTCAAACGGGCCGCCAACGCCACCCGCGAAACTTCGCTGCTTTGCAGATTGCTTTCAGGCCGGCCTTAAACCGCCACCAGGCGCACGCTGGCACCTTCACCGACACCCAGGGCCTCGGCGGCTTCCAGGTCCAGGGTCACGGGTTTGCCCGGCGCGTAGTCGAGTTCGAGCAACACGGCGCGGTAATCCTGCAACTGGGCATTGGCCACCAGGTACTGGCGACCGACGCCTTTGGCCGGCTCGCCGATCTTCACCGGCACCACGCGGCTCTGGGCGATCGAGCGGATCCCCGAAACGCGGGCGTGCAGGGTCGGGCCGCCGTCGAAAATGTCGATGTAGTGATCGGTCTCGAAGCCTTCGCGCATCAGGATGTCGAAGGTGATCTGCGCCCGCGGGTGCACCTGGCCCATGGCTTCCTGGGCGGAATCGGGCAGCAGTGGCACGTAGATCGGGTAGTGCGGCATCAGTTCGGCCAGGAAGGTACGGCTCTTCAGACCACACAGACGCTCGGCTTCAGCGTAGTTGAGGTCGAAGAAGTTGCGGCCGATGGCGTCCCAGAATGGCGAGTCGCCGTTTTCATCGCTGTAACCGACGATCTCGGTCACCACGGCATCGGCGAAACGCTCCGGATGGCTGGCCACGAACAGCAGGCGGCCACGGGAGTTGAGCTCGGACCACGGCGAACCCACCAGCTCGCGCTGCACGTAGAAGCTGGTCAGCAAGCTGTTGCCGGTCAGGTCGTGGCACTGGGAGAGCACGTGGATCTTGTTGTGAATCTTCAGCTCGCGGGAGGCGTGCACGAAGGTTTCGTTACGGAAGCTGTAGAACGGCTCGGAGTAACCGGCCGAAGCCACGATCGCCGAGCAACCGACGAGCTTGCCGGTGGCGGTGTCTTCGAGGACGAAGAAGTAGCTCTCTTCACCGTTGAAGCTGACTTCGGCGGCGAACGAGGCTTCGCTCGCGGCGATCTTGTCGCTCAGGCGTTCAACGTCATCCGGCAAGGAAGTGACACCAATCGGGCTGTCCGCAGCCAGACGCTGTACCTCGCCCAGATCAGCCATTTGCGCGGGGCGCATCACCAGCATGGTGTCACTCCTTTTTTTACTCTTTGAGGAAAATAAGCCGGGCCCGGTCCTCTCGAACACTGGGGTCAAAAGGTGGGAGCGGGCTTGCTCGCGAATGCGGTGTGTCATCCAACATGAATGGTGACTGACACGGCCCTTTCGCGAGCAAGCCCGCTCCCACATGGGATTCTCGGTCCGGCATAAAAAATTTGGATCGGCGCCTGAATCGTCAGGCGCCGAAAGGTCTATCAGGCTTGCGTCAGTTTTGCCGCAGCACGTTCGAAGCGGTCCAGGCCTTCATCGATGTCGGTATCTTCCACCACCAGGCTCGGGGCGAAACGCACTACGTCAGGACCGGCTTGCAGGACCATCAGGCCCTCTTTTTCAGCGGCGTTGAAGATGTCCTTGGCCTTGCCCTTCCAGGCATCGCTCAGCACGCAACCGATCAACAGGCCCATACCACGCACCTGGGTGAACAGCCCGTACTTCTCGCCGATCTGCTCAAGGCGCGCCTTGAATTTTTCGTGTTTGGCATTCACGCCTGCCAGTACTTCAGGGGTGTTGACCACGTCCATCACGGCGCCCGCGACGGCGCACGCCAGCGGGTTGCCGCCGTAGGTGGTGCCGTGGGTACCGACCACCAGGTGCTTGGCCAGGTCTTCTGTGGTCAGCATCGCCGCGATCGGGAAACCGCCACCCAGGCTCTTGGCGCTGGTCAGGATGTCCGGGATCACGCCGTAGTGCTGATAGGCGAACAGTTTGCCGGTACGGCCCATGCCGGTCTGCACTTCGTCGAAGATCAGCAGCGCATTGTGCGCGGTGCACAGATCACGGGCGCCTTGCAGGTATTCGAGTTCGGCCGGGATCACCCCGCTCTCGCCCTGGATCGGCTCGATGATCACCGCGCAGGTCTTGTCGGAAATGGCGGCTTTGAGGGCGGCCAGGTCGTTGTACGGCACGTGGGTGATGCCGGTGATTTTCGGGCCGAAGCCGTCGGAGTACTTCGGCTGGCCACCGACGTTCACGGTGAACAGGGTGCGGCCGTGGAAGCTGTTGACGGTGGCGATGATTTCGTATTTTTCACTGCCGGCGCGGTCGAAACCGACACGACGGGCCAGCTTCAGGGCGGCCTCGTTGGCCTCGGCGCCGGAGTTGCAGAAGAACGCACGCTCGGCGAAGGTCGCGTCGACCAGCTTGTGAGCCAGCTGCAGGGCCGGTTCGTTGGTGAACACGTTGGACACGTGCCACAGCTTGTTGGCCTGCTCGGTCAAGGCACCGACCAGTGCCGGATGCGCATGGCCCAATACGTTTACGGCAATCCCGCCGGCGAAGTCGATCAGCTCGCGGCCGGACTGGTCCCAGACGCGGGAACCTTCGCCACGTACCGGAATGAAAGCGGCAGGCGCGTAGTTGGGAACCATTACCTGGTCGAAATCGGCGCGTTCTACCGCAGCGTGCTCAACGGACATCGGAGTCTCCTGAAGAGAAAACACCCGCCTGAAACTGGCGAGCGATGGGGGGATTGTAAGGACAGTTTTCAGCCCGGCCTTGTCGCCAAGCGACAACTTCTTATAGCGCAAACCCCGGTTTTTCCCGGGTTTACGGCAATGCGACATATAGGGTCGCAAAGGCGCAGTTTAACTGTCCGGTGTGAATAGCGGCAGGGTTGCGGGGATTTGATTTGCGCAAACGGCGCGCACCTAACTATGCATCGCATTTCGATCGCAGCCTTCTGATTTGCTTGGGCGCTTTCCAACGCCCAAGGAATGGCACGATGAAACGAAAGCAAGCTTCACACTCCGCAGCCCCGCAACACCCCGCAAGCCACTATCAACACCTGAAGAACGCGATCCCCCATTGGCTCGGCCAAGCTTCACCGGCCAGGCGCCTGGCCTTGAAAGGCGTACAGCCCCGGCTCGCCGACCACCTGAAGAACGCCTCTCCCGACCACCACCAGGAAATGAAGGCCCTCAACGTCGCGCACTGGACCGCGCAAAACAACGTCGACCAACACCTGTCCGCGCTACAGGACGTCAATGCCTTCGCCGAACCCCTGCTCAAGGAAGCACTGCGCAGCCGTTTCGGCCTGGATCTGGACGTCAGGACCACCTTCCTCCATCTATACGTGCCCGCTTCAATCCCCTGGTTCCCGGTCAAAACCGGCGCACGGGCCTGGACGGTTTCGCTGCTGGATGCGACCCTTCATAACTTCGAAACCCAGGAAGTCGAGGACGATGCCTATGAATCCCACTCGACTTTCATCACCGCACCCGACGCAAAAGGCCAGTTCGACACCCTGCCCGCCCTCAAGCAAAAGCTCGGTATCCCGACATTTATCCGACTTTGCCGGGAACTGGACATCGGTGCCCAGTACGCTCGCCATCTCGACGAACACCTGGGTTTGTCCGAGCCGGTCAGCGCCGCCGTCCTGCGCCTGAAGATAGACGCCAGCCAGAAAGCCGCGATGCAGGCAGCCCTGCAACTGGCGCGGATGAACCGGGATATCAGTGAGGTTTACTTGCGCCTGATCGGCGGGCTTCTCGATGGCTTGCAGGGCATGCGCATCGATGGGCAGCCGCTGCTTTGTCACGACCTGACGATGCTGTCCGCCCGGCTCACCGGCATCGTGATTTTCTCCCCGGACTTTGATCAAACCCGGCAGACGAGCCGGGTGGTGGCGTACGTGCCGGATGATCCCGAGCACCCATTCAAGGAGTACGCCTCACCCGCCGCGGCAGCCGCCGAACTGATCCGGCAGCTGCGCTCGAAGGATTACCAACAGTTTTTCAGTCGCTTCGTAGACCACAAGCAACGCGGCGTGTTTTTCGCCAACCTGAATCATCGCCTGAGCGAAATGACCTGGCATGAGCCCGTTCATGGAAGCTCTCTGCCCACCTGGCGAGAAAGCCCGATCGAAAACCCGAACCTGCAGATCAGGACCACACCGATCAACGCCAACCTGTGGCAGCACCTCTTTGAAACCAAACTGAACAAGCTCCTCAACGACGCTCGGGCTATTGCAGTCTCGACAGCCGATGCCGACCAGAAAGCGCGCTGGGCGTTTTGGGATTCCGTGGCCAACATCGCTTCGGCGATTCTCCAGGCCGCCGCATTCATCGTCGCGCCGTTCGTGCCGGTGCTGGGCGCACTGATGATGGGTTACATGGCATATCAATTACTCGACGAGGTTTTTGAGGGGATCATCGATTGGGCAGAAGGCCTGACCGACGAAGCCTTCGGTCACCTGATGGGTACTGTGGAATCGCTGATTCAACTGGGACTCTTCGCAGTCGGCGGCGCCATTGTCGCGGCCGAGTTTCGCAATGTGCTGCCCAAGGAAATCGTGGAGTTCATCGACAGATTCAAGCCGGTCGAACTTCCCAACGGCGCGACCCGCTACTGGAAACCAGACCTTGCGAGCTACCAGCAAAACGTCCTGCCAGATTCGCCCGCCAATGAACTGGGCCTGCACCCACATCAAGGCAAACACCTGCTGCCCATCGAAGACACTCACTTCGCCGTGCGCGAAGACAAGCTCACCGGCCTTTACCGCATCGACCACCCGGCCCGACCCGACGCCTATAAACCGACTTTGCGCCACAACGGCGAAGGCGCCTGGCACACCGAACTCGAACAGCCGCTCGAATGGGATGCGCCCACCGTCCTGCGTCGCATCGGCCCCGCCGTCGACGACTTCTCCCCCGCCAGACGCGAACAGATCCTCAAGGTCAGCGGCTACTCCGAAGACGTGCTGCGCAAGATGCACGTCAACCAAGAGCCCGTACCGCCCTTGCTCGCCGACAGCATCCGGCGCTTCAAAATCGATCAGGACCTTGAACAGTTCATCGACCAACTGGACAGCGACCAGTACCTCGACGCAGATCCACTGAACCAACTGCAATTGCTCGCAGAACACGAGCGTTGGCCGGCCGATAAAAGGCTGCGCTGGACAGATGACGAAACCACCTGGCAATCCTCGGCCGACCCAACCCTGCCACTGATCGAACTGCGACCGGACCGCCTGATAAAACGCGACCCACTGAACACTCTGCTGAGCATCCTGAGCGAAAGCGAAATCAAACCCCTGCTGGGCGAAGAACCTTCCGGCCCCCTGCCCGCCCTCGACGTGCGCGCCCGCCTGTTGCGCAAACAACTGGCACAGATTGCCCGCCAGCAACGCAGCACAATGTTCGAATCCCGCTACAAAAAGCTTGAGCAACGTGAGGACCCACTCGCGCAACAGACCCCGAAACTACCCAGCAGCATCACCCGAGAACTGCTCAACACCGCCACCGATTCCGAACGCCAGCAGATCCGCGCCGGCCAACTGCCAGAACGCCAACAGACGCTGATGCAACTGGCCAGCGAAGAAGTTCGAGTGACCCGCGCCTTCGAAGGACTGGAGCTGGATTCCGTCAGCAATCCGGACACCGACACCCTCGCCCTGCACAGCCTGCAACGGCTACCCGGCTGGAGCGGCCAGGTGCGCATTGAGGTCCGCGATCTTGGCTACGAAGGAAAGCTGCTGGACAGCACCGGCCCTGCGGACGCCCCTCAACAAAAAGTGCTCGTCAAACTCGAAGACGGCACTTGGCAGCCCTATGACGATCGCGGCCAGGCACTGAGTTCGGCCACCGACTTCTATTCCAGCGTCCTGTCTGCCCTGCCGGATACCGAGCGCCAGGCGCTGGACATCCACATCGGCCAAGGACAAAAACTGAAAGACGCCATCCGCGCACGTCCGCTCGAACGCAGCGAACTGCGCGTGGCGATCGCGCTTCCACCGATGACCGATGCCGCCCCGGAAGGCTTGCGACTGGTCACCTCCGACGGTTATCGACGGCAGATACGCGCCATGCCCTACACCCTGGAAGATCGCGCCCGGCAGATCTACCCCGCGCATTCCCCGGAAGAAATCCAGACGCTGATTGCGACC
Source organism: Pseudomonas sp. REP124 (assembly GCF_020164475.1). Lineage (GTDB taxonomy): Bacteria > Pseudomonadota > Gammaproteobacteria > Pseudomonadales > Pseudomonadaceae > Aquipseudomonas. The sequence goes on from NZ_JAIQWX010000085.1 coordinate 9,979, forward strand.
CTTCAACGCCACCCCGACGGTGTGCGCGCCGAGCTGTCCCGACTCAACAGCGAGTACATTCGCCTGTCCAATGATCTGCATCGCTGGGCCAACGATGTGCCGGGCAATGATCCCGCCACCGGGCTCGCGCTGACCGACACTCAGCTTCGGGACGTGTTGCGCAATCGCGCGCAGATGAAAGAAGCCATCCAGCGCAGCTGGCGCAAAGAGGCGCGAGGCCTGTCCGGCTACACCCTGCAAATCCACGGACCGATCATGGGCGAGTTGCCCGCGCTGGACGCCGATTTCAGCCACATCGCCTTCCTGTCCATCGAAGGCGGAATCACCGACACCAACGTAGACGCATTCCTGCAACGCTTCCCCGGCCTGCTGCACCTGGACCTGAAAAACATCCCCCTGCGAGCACTGCCACAACCCATCGCACGGATGCCCGGCTTGCGACAGCTGATCGTGCAAAACGCCGGTATCCGATACACACCGGCCGACCAGCAGAAACTCAGTGCATTGCCCGCGTTGACGTTGCTGGACCTGCAAGGCAATCCACTTGCCCACACGCCCAACGTCAACCGCCTGCCCGCGCTGCGCCACCTCAACCTGGCCAACACTGGCATATCCCGAGCGCCCGCCGGCCTGCTGGAGCATCCGCATCTGCTCGGCGCCCGCCTGAGCGGCAACCGCATCAGTGAACTGCCCGCCGGATTCTTCGAACTGCACGCCGACCTCAGCGGCGGCTTCGACCTTTCCAACAATCCGCTGACTGCCGTCACGCGCGAGCGAGTGAAGCTGTATTACGCCCGCACCGGCAGACACTACGGCGTGCTGGCCGAACAAGCCGATATCGATCGCACCATCGCCCTGTTCCCGGATCGGGATGCGCAGCAGGCGACCGACCTGATCTATCGTCTTCCCGGCACCTTGACCCAGGGTCGGCTGCAACTCACCGCCTGGGAAAACGAAATTGCCCAACTGACTGGCGACCTTGCGCAATGGTCAGCCGACATTCCCACCCGGCACCCCGCCACCGGTCAGTCGCTGGGCATCAACGAGATCTTCTCCGAACAAGTCGCCAGGAAAGCATTCGCCACGGAACTGGAAGGGCTGTGGCGCAGACGACTGGGTGAAGCCTTGAACCCGTTCAGAGCCGAACTGAAATTCATCGGCGACATGCCCGAACTCGCAGCGGATTTCAGCCATGTGTCGAGCATGGGCCTGACCGGCAATGGCGCCGTGACGGCAATCGACCCGTTCCTGCAACGCTTCACGGGATTGCGCACCCTGCACCTGAACGATTTCGACTTGAAGCTTCTCCCGCAGTCGATCACCCGGATGCCGCAACTCGACACGCTGATCCTGCACAGTTGCGGCGTGGTGTTCACACCCGAAGGCCAGACAGCCCTCGCGTCCCTGCGTCAGCTTGAAGCCCTGGAGCTGACCCACAATCCACTCGCCACCGCTCCCGACCTGAGCGCGATGCCCAGCCTGACCTACGTCGACCTGTCCAACACCGGCATCGACTCGGTGCCGGCCGGCTTGATCGATCACCCCAAACTGAAAAGCGCCGTGTTCAGCAACAACCTGATCACCGAACTGCCCGAGGCGCTGTACCAGCTGCCGGTCAACCGCATCGACGGACTGGATTTCGCCGACAACCCGCTTTCGCTGGCGACCCAGGAACGGATCAAAACGGCTTTCCGCAACACCGGGCAAGACTTCGGCGTCTGGGCTGACCCGGACGATCTCAACCTGGCCACCGACCTGTTCCCCGCGCTGGATTTCCAGGATGCCAGCGACATGATTTACGACCTGCCCGGCACCCTTGAAGACGGTCGCGTGCAACTCAGGCACTGGAAAGCCGAGCTCACGCAACTGACTCAGGATCTGACCGCCTGGGTCCGGGAAATCCCCAGCCAACACCCGGTTTCCGGCGAGCGGCTCAGCGCCACTGAGCTGTATGACGAGTACGTTTTCAGGAGCCAGTTCAAAGACAAACTTGAGCAGTTTTGGCGCAGCCGCTCGGAGGCTTCTCACATGCGCGAGACCGGCTTCGAAGTGAAACTGAATTTCGTGGGTGACCTGCCGACGCTGACCACCGACTTCAGCCATGTCTCGAGCCTGAGCCTCACCGGCAACGGTGCGGTGCGCGCCACCGGCCCGTTCCTCGAATTGTTCGCCAATGTGCACACGCTGGAGATGAACCATTTCGCGCTCGGGCACATCCCCCGCAACGTCACCCGCCTGCCGCTGCTCAAGGCTCTGAGGTTGAACAATTGCCGCCTGCGGCTCACCCCCGGTGGCCAGACCGCCCTGGCCACACTCGCCAGACTGGAGACGCTGGACCTGAGCGAAAACCCGCTGGCGATCGCACCGGATCTGTCTGGCTTGCCGTTACTGAGCGATATCCGCCTGTCCAAAACCGGCATCGACACTGTGCCGAACGGGATCACCGCGCTTGAGCAACTGAGCGTCCTGCACCTGGATGGCAACCGGATCAGCGAGTTGCCCGATGGGTTCCTCACCCTGAACATGGACATGGTCGAGGAGATCGACCTCGACGAAAACCCGTGGTCCGCGAGCAGCCGGGACAAGATCAAAACCTGCTACGCGCAGAGCGGCTACGACTTCAACGTGCGGCCGGAGCGCGCGGACATGGATCGGGTGCAAGCCTTGTTTCCTGCGCTGGATGACGAAGGCGCCAGCCATGTGATCTATAAATTGCCGGGGACGCTGGAAGACGGTCGCGCGCAATTGGCGAGCTGGGAAACAGAGATCACCCAGTTGATCCGCGACCTTGGGCAATGGTCCGACGACATCGCCTCGCACAACCCTGCGACCGGTCAACGTTTGAGTGTCGCCGAGCTCAATGAACAACGCAGCGCCCGAAACGAGTTTGCGCAACAACTGGAGCAGTTCTGGCGCAAGCGCTCGACCGAGGCACCGGAAGCCCGGGCGGAATTTTTCGCGGCGCAACCGACCTTCTTCGGCGAGTTGCCTGCCGTCACCAGCGACTTCAGCCACGTCGTCGCGTTGTCCCTCTCCGGCACCGATTTTCAGAGTGTGCCATCACGTTTTCTTGAATGCTTCCCCGGCTTGCAGCACCTGGAAATCCGCGACTTCAGCGTGGGTCGCGTGCCGCAGGCCGTCAGCAACATGCCCGCTCTGGAGAACCTGGTGTTGACCCACTGCGGCGTCGTGCTGGACGCCGAAGGTCTGGCCGCTCTGACCTCGCGCGCCAACCTGGAGATGCTCGACCTGTTCGAGAATCCGTTGGGACAGATTCCCGATCTAACCAGCCTGCCCAAGCTCAAGTTCATCGATCTTTCCCGCACCGGAATCGAGCGCATTCCGAACGGTCTGCTGAATCACCCTGCGCTGGAGACCGCGATCCTCGGCTACAACCGGATCAAGGAATTGCCGGAGGCAGCCTTCCAATTGCCAATCGCGATCGAGATCAGCAAAGGCTTCGATTTCGGCGACAACCCTTACACCAACGCCACCCGCGAACGGATCAAGGCCTATCATCAGAAAACCGCTTACGACCTGGGCGTCCTCGCGCCCGAGGCGGACATCGATCAAGCCATGGAGCTCTACCCCAATCTGGACGTCGATCAGGCCAGCGAACTGGTTTATCACCTGCCCGGCACCCTGGCCGATGGACGTATGGAACTGGCACGCAAAAAAGCCGAGCTCGCCAGCCTGATCAGCGACCTGACCGTGTGGACCACCGACATCCCCGACCATCCCGTGACCGGCCTGCCCCTGAGCGGCGAAGCCCTGCTGCAGGAGCAAGGCAAACGCCAGGAATTCAAGGCCAGCCTTGAGCGCTGCTGGCGCAAAATCCCGAGCGAACATGAGCCCGTGAGTGATCTGGGCCTCATGTTCCACCTGTCCTTCATCGGTGATCTGCCGGTACTGACCGCGGACTTCGGGCATGTTCCGGAGCTGTACCTGACCAGCACAACGGACCTTGCCCCGAGGCTGGGTCGCTTCCTTGATTACTTCCCCAATCTGCAGAGCCTTTCCGTGCGCGGGTATCAGCTGGACGACCTGCCCGAGATGATCTTCAAGATGAAAAGGCTGACGGCGCTGAGCCTGCCGGAATGCCGCGTGACCTTGAGTCGCACGACTGCGAATGCGCTCGCAGGGATGGACAACCTCAACAGCCTCAACCTGCGGGACAACCCGCTGGGCCGCACGCCGGACCTGCGCAACTTGCGGGAGTTGTCGACGCTGAACCTGAGCAACACCGGGCTGCGGGAGATACCGAGGGGCGTGCTGGACAGCCGCGCGCTGATGTACGCGGACCTGTCCGACAACGCGATCACCGAGATGCCGGTGGAACTGATGGAAACCAATCCGGACAACACCGCCGATTTCGACTTCAGCGGCAATCCATTCACCCCGCAAAGCCTGCAACGCATCGCGGCGTACTTTCATGACACGGGGAACACGCTGGGTATCGAGGCCGTAGCCGGCATGCCGCGACCGGGCGACATTGCGCCCGACGTCGATATGGAAAGCTGACGCCTTAGCCGCGTTCGGCGGGCACCGATGACAATTCGAAGGGACTGCTGCTGCGCCGCTGGTTGCGATCTTCCCGCGGCGTGGCACCGAAGAAATTGCGGTAGGCGCTGGAGAAATGTGGCCCCGAGGAGAAGCCGCACGACAGGCCGATCTGGATGATCGACTTGCTGGTTTGCATCAACATCTGCCGGGCCTTGTTCAGGCGCAGTTCCAGGTAATACTGGCTCGGCACGCGATTGAGGTACTGCTTGAAAATCCGCTCCAGCTGGCGACGGGACACGCACACGTGCTGGGCGATTTCGTCGGTGGTCAGCGGCTCTTCGATGTTCGCTTCCATCAACAACACGGCCTGAGTCAGCTTCGGATGACTGGAGCCCAGGCGATTCTGCAATGGAATGCGCTGACGCTCGCCGCCTTCACGAATGCGCTCGACCACCAACTCTTCCGACACCGCACCGGCCAGTTCCGCGCCGTGATCGCGGGCCAATACCGCCAGCAGCAAATCCAGCACCGACATGCCACCGCAAGCGGTCAGGCGATCGCGGTCCCAGTCGAACAGATGGCTGGTGGCGATGACCTTGGGAAAGCGCTCACCGAAATCGTCCTGCCAGCGCCAATGCACCGCCGCGCGATAACCATCGAGCAAACCCAGCTGCGCCAACGGATAGACACCGGCAGACAAACCACCGATCACACAACCGGCACGCACCAGTTGCTTGAGCGCACTGCTGAGCGCCGGCGTCATGCTGGTCGGCGGCTCGTCGGCGAGCAGGAACAGTTTCTGGAAATTCTCGAGCTTGCCGGTCCAGGCCTCGCCCGGCAGTTGCCAGGCACCATCGACCGGAGCCTCGGCCTGCAGGAAGGACAGCTCGTAAACCACTTCCGGATGCACACGCTGAGCAACACGCAAGGCCTCCTCAGCCAGCGCAAGCGTCAGTGCTTTAGTGCTGGGCCAAATCAGGAAACCAATTCGATGGGCAGTCATGGCGGGCAATCCGAAACGATGAACAGTGGTGAAGGCGATGGGCCAATGCTAGTGCAGATCCCCTGTAGGAGCGAGCATGCTCGCGATGGACTCAAGGACACCGCGGGGCATCAGATTTCCCGCGTTATCGTTGACGACCATCGCGAGCATGCTCGCTCCTACAGGGGAGCCGGTCAGTCTAGGACCGCGAAGCATGCACTATATAGGTGCACAAAGCAGCCCCGATTACTTGAGGCTACCCGAAAGGAATTGCTGCAGACGCTCCGATTGCGGGTTAACCAGCACTTCGCGCGGGTTGCCGCTTTCTTCGACCACGCCTTTGTGCAGGAACACCAGCTGGTTCGACACTTCACGGGCGAAGCCCATTTCGTGGGTCACCACCACCATGGTCCGGCCTTCCTGGGCCAGGGCCTGCATCACTTTGAGCACGTCGCCCACCAGCTCCGGGTCGAGCGCCGAGGTCGGTTCGTCGAACAGCATCACTTCCGGTTCCATGGCCAGGGCACGGGCGATCGCCACGCGCTGCTGCTCACCACCGGACATGTGCCCAGGGTAAGCGTCCTTGCGATGGGCCACGCCGACCTTGTTCAGGTACAGCTCGGCCTTCTCGCGGGCTTCAGCCTTGGACACGCCCAGCACGTGAACCGGCGCTTCCATGATGTTTTCCATCGCGGTCATGTGCGACCACAGATTGAAATGCTGAAACACCATCGACAGGCGCGAGCGCATGCGTTGCAGCTGCTTCGGGTCGGCGGCCTTGAGCCCGCCGTCCTTGTTCGCCACCAGTTTCAGCTCTTCGTTATTGAGCAAAATCTTGCCCGCGTGCGGCTGCTCCAGCAGGTTGATGCAGCGCAGGAAGGTACTTTTGCCGGAGCCACTGGAGCCGATGATGCTGATCACATCGCCAGCTGCCGCTTTCAGGGACACGCCCTTGAGCACTTCGTGACTGCCATAGCGTTTATGCAGGTCTTGGACTTCAAGTTTGTACATGCGGTCGGTTCTCACAAAAAGCAGTCAGTCAGTCGTTGAGCAAGCGCCCGTGACGCAGCGCTTCGCGCCCCGCCACCTTGGCCAGCCAGAAACCGGGTTGGGCGTAACGCAGCCGTTCAATGGCAAACAGCACCCCGGACGTACCAGCACACACCGTGCTGACCCGATCCGATAACGGATCGATCACTTCGAAAATCTCGTCGCCGGCTTCGATCCACTCGCCCGGCTGACGCAGGTAACTGATCACGCCAGGGTGCGGCGCGAACAGCAATTCGGTGCCTTCGAACGGCATGCCTTCGCAAGCTTCTTGCGCAGGTTTTGGCCATTCGCCGCTGATCAGGCCTTGCTCGGCCAGGAACGCCAGGATGCCTTCGGCATAGGCTTCGGTGGCTTCACGCCCCGTATCGGCCTGACCACCCAACTCAAGGGTGGTCGCCAGACACGCCAGCGGAATCTGCGCATCCGGGAACAGGCGCGACAGGCGCAGCCAAGGCAGCGAGCAGGCTTCGTCGAAGGAGCTGCCGCCGGAGTCTTCCGCCAGCAACCCCACTTTCACGTCCAGGTGCGCGGCCAGCGAACGCCACTGCGGCCAGTGCTGCGGCAGCGCATACATGTGCAGCGCCGCTTCAGCATCGCAATGCAGGTCCAGCACCACATCGGCGGTGCAAGCGTGGCTGAGCAGCACGCGCTGCATGCCTTGCAACTGGCTGCTGGCCGGTGGCAACGCAGCCAGATGCTCGCTCATGGTCTGGCGGATCAAGCGGATGTTGGCGTGCGGATCGTCACCCAGATGCCCGTCGAGCTGCGCGGCCACCGGGGCGCTCAGTTCGACGAAATCACGGTTGAAGTTCTTGCCGCTGCCCGCTTCGAAACGACCTTGGTGATTGCCCTGCAGCAATTGACCCAGCCCCAGTGGATTGGCCACCGGCACCAGTTCAATCACACCGTTGAGCAGGCCCTGGGCTTCGAGTTCGGCCAGGCGTTTCTTCAGCGCCCAGGCGGTGCGCATGCCCGGCAGTTCATCGGCGTGCAGGCTGGCCTGGATGTAGGCCTTGCGCTCGCCGTTGCCAAAGCGGAACACCGAGATATGGCGCTCGCTACCCAAGTGGCTCCACGGCAACGCGTGATCGATGCGTTCCATATCAGTGCTTCCGCGGGGCCAGGTAGCCCAGCCAGCGGCGCTCGGCCAGTTTGAACAGCTTCACCAGAATGAAGGTCAGGCACAGGTAGAACACGCCGGCGGTGATGTACGCCTCGAACGGCAGGTAGAACTGGGCGTTGACCGTGCGCGCGGCACCGGTGATGTCGATCAGGGTCACGATGGACGCAAGACTGGTGGTCTGCAGCATCATGATCACTTCGTTGCTGTACTGCGGCAGCGCCCGGCGCAGGGCCGACGGCAGCAGGATGCGCTTGTACATCTTGAAGCGCGACATGCCCATGGCCTTGGCCGCTTCGATCTCGCCGTTCGGCGTGGCGCGCAGGCTGCCGGCGATGATTTCGGCGGTATAGGCGCTGGTGTTGATCGCAAAGGCCAGACACGCACAGAAGGTCGCGCTGGACAGCCACGGCCAGAGGTAGCTTTCGCGCACTGCCTGAAATTGCGCCAGACCGTAGTAGATCAAAAACAGCTGCACCAGCATCGGCGTGCCGCGAATCACGTAGGTGTAGACCCACGCCGTCATGTTGACCACGGCGTTTTTCGAGACGCGCATCAAGCCCAGCGGCAACGCACACAGCAGGCCGAAGAACAGCGACAGCGCGAGCAATTTGAGGGTGGTCAGCAACCCGCTGAAGTACAGCGGCAGTGCCTCCCAGATGACGTTGTAGTCGAAGATCATAGCTCAGCCGCCCTTACGCCTACCGAGTAGCGCTTCTCGAGTTGACGCAATGCCAGCAACGAAACACTGGTGATCACCAGGTACAGCGCCGCCACTGCGAGGAAGAAGGTGAAAGGCTCGCGGGTGGCGTCGGCCGCCTGCTTGGCCTTGAACATCATGTCTTGCAGACCCACCACCGAAATCAGCGCGGTGGCCTTGGTCAGTACCAGCCAGTTGTTGGTGAAGCCAGGGATCGCCAGGCGAATCATCTGCGGCACCAGCACCCGGAAGAACACCTGAAAGCTGCTCATGCCGTAGGCCATGCCCGCTTCGGCCTGTCCCTTGGGGATCGCCATGAATGCACCACGGAAGGTTTCCGACAGGTACGCACCGAAGATGAAACCCAGGGTGCCGATACCGGCAGCCAGCGGATTCAGGTCGATGTAGTCGTCGTAGCCGAGCATCGGCGCGACACGGTTGAGCAGGTCCTGACCGCCGTAGAAAATCAGCAGGATCAGCACCAGGTCGGGAATACCGCGAATCACGGTGGAATACAGGTCGCCCAGCCAGGCCAGCCAGCGAACCGGCGACAGACGCAGTGCCACGCCGATCAGGCCCAGCACGATAGCCAACGCCATGGACGACAAGGCGAGCTGAAGCGTCAGCCAAACGCCATCGAGGATGACAGCCCCGTAGCCTTTCAACATGATTCAGGTCCTCGAAAGTTGGGATGAAAAAATGGCGCAAACCTCAGTGATCCTGCTGCTTGCGCCATTTCGGACTTGTCGCCGGAGCGTGTTACTTGCCGTAGATATCGAAGGCGAAGTACTTGTCCTGGATTTGCTTGTACTTGCCGTTTTCGCGGATGGCCGCGATGGCAGCGTTGAGCTTGTCCAGATCGGACTTGTCGCCCTTGCGCACGGCGATGCCTACGCCGTCGCCGAAGTATTTGACGTCAGTGAAGGCCGGACCCACGAACGCGAAGCCTTTGCCGGCGTCGGTTTTCAGGAAGCCGTCTTCCAGCAGCGTAGCGTCTGCCACGGTGCCGTCGAGGCGGCCGGCGGCCACGTCGAGGTAGATTTCGTTCTGCGAACCGTATGGCTTGATCTCGGCGCCCAGTGGAGCCAGGACTTCGCGGGCGAAACGCTCGTGGATCGAACCACGCTGCACGCCGATGTTCTTGCCCTTGAGCTCGGTCAGGCCTTCGCTGACCTGAGTGCCTGCTTTCATGACCAGGCGGGCCGGGGTGTTGTAGTACTTGTTGGTGAAGTCCACGGACTTCTTGCGATCTTCAGTGATCGACATGGACGACAGGATCGCGTCGATCTTGCGCACTTTCAGTGCAGGGATCAGGCCGTCGAACTCTTGCTCGACCCACACGCACTTGACCTTCATCTCTTCGCACAGGGCGTTGCCGATGTCGTAGTCGAAACCGACGATGCTGCCGTCCGGTGCCTTGGAGGCGAATGGAGGGTAAGCCGCTTCGATACCGATTTTCAGAGGTTTTTCATCAGCGAAGGTTGGCAGCGACAGCACGGACAGTGCCAGGGCGCCAAGCAGCACGAGTTTCTTCATCTTGGGACTCCATCGGTAAAGGGCTGAATCGGCAGAGTGAGCGAGAGCCCAATATGCGAATGAGTGGAACCGGAAATTGGTTGCTCCGTCCTGGGAAGCCTGTGCATTTTTTAAACACAGACAACGACGAGCGAGTGATCGGCATTCTAACGACAGGCCCGAGGCCGATATTTCTTCAATGCGACAACTAGTTACAGAAGCACCGAGAAAGCCGTTTGAGCGCGTTGACAGCCCTGCAAAATCATGCAAAGGCAAAAGAGGGTAAACCGATCTATGTAGCAAATAGCGGGCCTATTATTGGCAAACCCTTCTAATCCGGCAAGCTTGGCGTTGGGTGTTATTTTTTTGGAAGGGTTTTGAGGCCTTCGTTCAGAGCACCGCGTTTCCCAATGCCCCGGGTGGGTGTGGAGCGGTTACACATTCAATAAAACGAAAAATCGTGGGTAACAGTAGGAAACGTCCCACAAGGCTCCCGATAATTATTGGCTGTTGGTTATGTGGTGCCTGTGCCGACGCCTTCGCGAGCAAGCCCGCTCCCACATTGGATTTGTGGCGCACAGAAAATCCCGAACACCCCACAAATCCCCTGTGGGAGCGGGCTTGCTCGCGAAGAGGCCCTCCCAGCCACCACAACCCCCAAGCACCACCCCGATCCCCCACCCACCGCCCCTCTGTAGGAGCGAGGCTTGCCCGCGAAGAGGCCCGCCCAACCACCACAAAACCATCAGCCACAAAAAAGCCCCACCAGGCACCAAGCCAGGCGGGGCTTCAATAACACCAAACCCTACTTAAGCAACATTCATAGTCCGGTGCGTATCAATCAAATGCTGCACCACACCCGGATCCGCCAAGGTCGAGATATCCCCCAACCCCTCATACTCCGCCGTCGCAATCTTGCGCAGAATCCGGCGCATGATCTTGCCCGAACGAGTCTTCGGCAGCCCCGGCGCCCACTGGATCACATCCGGCGAAGCAATCGGCCCGATCTCCTTGCGCACCCAGTTCTTCAGCTCCAGGCGCAACTGCTCGCTCGTCTCTTCACCTTCAATCAAAGTGACATAGACATAAATCCCCTGCCCCTTGATGTCATGCGGCACACCCACCACTGCCGCCTCGGCGACTTTCGGGTGAGCGACCATCGCCGACTCAATCTCGGCCGTGCCCATGCGGTGGCCGGACACGTTCAGCACGTCGTCCACACGCCCGGTGATCCAGTAGTAACCATCGGCATCACGACGGGCACCGTCACCGGTGAAGTACATGCCACGGAAAGTCTTGAAGTAGGTATCGACGAAACGGTCATGGTCGCCGAACAGCGTACGCGCCTGACCCGGCCACGAATCGAGAATCACCAGGTTGCCCTCGGCCTCGCCTTCGATGATATTGCCCAGGTTGTCCACTAACGCTGGCACCACACCAAAGAACGGACGCGCCGCAGAACCCGGCTTCATCGCATGGGCGCCCGGCAGCGGGCTCATCATGTTGCCTCCGGTTTCGGTCTGCCACCAGGTATCGACGATCGGGCAACGGGACTTGCCGACGTTCTTGTAGTACCAGTCCCAGGCTTCCGGGTTGATCGGCTCGCCCACCGAACCCAGCAGACGCAGGCTGCTGCCATCGGCGCCTTCGACTGCGGCGGTGCCGGCGGCCATCATGGCGCGGATCGCGGTCGGTGCGGTGTAGAGGATGTTGACCTTGTGCTTGTCGACGATCTTCGCCACCCGGGTGATGTCCGGATAGTTCGGCACACCTTCGAACAGCAGCGTGGTCGCGCCATTGGCCAGCGGGCCGTAGACGATGTAGCTGTGGCCGGTGACCCAGCCCACGTCGGCGGTGCACCAGTAGATTTCGCCGGGACGGTAGTCGAACACGCGCTCATGGGTCATGGCCGCGTACAACAGATAGCCGCCGGTGGTGTGCTGCACGCCCTTCGGCTTGCCGGTGGAGCCGGAGGTGTAGAGGATGAACAGCGCTTCTTCAGCGCCCATTTCTTTCGGCGCGCAAACGGTGCCGGCCACTTTCATCAGGTCTTCGAACCAGATGTCGCGATGCTGGTTCCACTTGATGTCACCACCGGTGCGCTTGCACACGATGACCTTCTGGATGCTGCTGGTTTCCGGGTTGGTCAGGGCGTCGTCGACGTTGGCCTTGAGCGAAATCTTCTTGCCGGCACGGATGCCTTCGTCGGCGGTGATCACCACTTTCGAGCGGCAGTCGATGATGCGACCAGCCAGGGCTTCCGGCGAGAAGCCACCGAACACTACCGAGTGAATCGCACCGATCCGGGTACAGGCCAGCATGGCGACCACAGCTTCGGGGATCATCGGCATATAGATAGTCACCACGTCGCCGCGGTGCACGTCCTGGCCACGCAGGGCGTTGGCGAACTTGCAGACTTGTTCGTGCAGTTCGCGGTAGGTGATGTTGCGGCTTTCGGAAGGATCATCGCCTTCCCAGATGATGGCGACCTGATCGCCACGCTCGGCCAGATGACGGTCCAGGCAGTTGTAGGAAACGTTCAGGGTGCCATCAGCGAACCACTTGATATCGACATGGTGATCGTCGAAAGAGGTTTGCTTGACCGTGGTGAAAGGCTTGATCCAGTCGAGACGCTTGGCTTGCTCGCGCCAGAAACCGTCCGGGTTGACGACCGACTGCTGGTACATGGCCTTGTAGGTCGCCTCGTCAGTCAGCGTATTGGCCAGAACCTCGGGACGAACGGGATACAGAGAAGCCGCACTCATCTTTCTTACCTCGGTGGAATAGTTGTTTTTGTATGGCACCCGTTTTATCCGGGCGGGGCCTATAGAACCATTCGACGATGGTAGTAACAAGCCCACACAATTCGTCCAGATTTACCCCCAACCCTCCCCCAAACTAGCTACACACTGCCCCTGTGGGAGCGAGCCTGCTCGCGATGGTCGCCAACGATAACGCTGGCTCCCTGACCACCCGCGGTGCCTGAACCTCCATCGCGAGCAAGCTCGCTCTTACAGACGAACAAACCCATCTCCCGGGATTGTTACAAAATCCATCAAAGGTGTTTATCAAAACCCCACCTATATGAATCCCACCCCCATCCCTAAAATTCACCCCGCCAACCCGGCACCAGAGTTAACACGTTACAGCCCCCACGAAGGCAGTTAACCCAAATCCAAGTAGTGCAGTTACACACGCAACCCCAAAAAGGTTGCGTGACCCCTTTCGCCCTCAAAAAGGTAAAAATCGAATGAAAGCTTTATTGGTTCTGGCCCTCTCAAGCCTGTGCGCAACCGCCATGGCAGACGAGGTCCAGACTGATGTCGCGCAGCAACAACCGGCCATCGAGGAATACACTTACTCAATGAACCTGGACATCGCCAAAGTTATCTCCATGAGCGAAGTTCCGAACGTCTGCGAAGTAGTCCCGGCCAAAATGGAATATGACGACTCCAAGGGCCAGCGCCATATTCTGCGATATAGCGTCATGGGTAACGGCTGCTCCGGCGGCTGATCTAACTGCACTCTGCCCTAACACCAAACCCGCTTTTATGTAGCAGCTGGCGAAGCCTGCGTCCGACTGCGCAGCAGTCGCAAAACCTGTGCACGCGGTCTACCTGAGAACCGCATTTGCCGACCTTGCGACTGCTTCGCAGCCGGACGCAGGCTTCGCCAGCTGCTACAAGGTCCCACGCAGCCTTCGAGAGGGGTCGAATTCACCCATTTTCAGTCGAACCCAGTAGTGTCTGGAGCGGTCAAAAGCCAACCAAAAACACAACATGTAGTAAAAAACCGCGTTTTCTGCTCATTTTTTAAGCAAAACCTGAGTCAAGCGATTTTTCCGAAAAAAATTCTTCTCCCGCCAAAGGCCCATAAACCCTCGCTCTGGCCGAAAAACCTCCCCTCTCGGCCGCTCCATGCGTGGATTCGCCCCACCACGGCCGGAAAAATTTCCCTATAATGCCGCCTTAAACGGGCCTGCAATATTCCCTTACAGGGACGAACGCCAATCTGAAGCCCACGCCGAAGTCCTCACCGATTTCAGCGCCCCTCAGAGGCTCTCGGAACCCGTACAAAATTATGTTTATTTGCCTGCGCGTGCCGCTGCAAAGAACGCTATCCAACGCGGCCAGTACGGCCGTGTGAAAAACAGACCATCCATTTCACACGGGCAACTGGCCCTCACGCAGGAGACGACACGTCATGCTGAGCTGGGACGAATTCGACAAAGAAGACACGGAAGTAGCGGCCAAGAGCGCCAACGCTGGCCAAGCCGCCGAACCCACCATGGACCGTCTCGACAGCGCCGGCGGTGCCGCCGCCCTGGAAGCCCGTGCCGTAACCGCCACTGACTCCGCTGCCGTTGCCCGCGCCAAAGCTTCCCTCGACACCCTCGACATCGCCGAAGGCCTCGCTGAACTCGAAGGCGCCTCCGCCCGTGTCGCCGTTGACGAAAAGCGCATGATCAACTGCCGCGCCGACCTCAACCAACTCGTGCCATTCAAGTACGACTGGGCCTGGCAGAAATACCTGGACGGCTGCGCAAACCACTGGATGCCGCAAGAAGTCAACATGACCGCCGACATCGCCCTCTGGAAAAACCCGGAAGGCCTGACCGACGACGAGCGCCGCATCGTAATGCGCAACCTCGGCTTCTTCTCCACCGCCGACTCCCTGGTTGCCAACAACCTGGTCCTGGCCGTGTACCGCCTGATCACCAACCCGGAATGCCGTCAGTACATCCTGCGCCAGGCGTTCGAAGAGGCGATCCACACCCACGCCTACCAGTACTGCATCGAATCGCTGGCCATGGATGAAGGCGAGATCTTCAACATGTACCACGAGATCCCATCGGTCGCGAAAAAAGCCACCTGGGGCCTCAAATACACCCGCTCGATCTCCGATCCGAAGTTCGAAACCGGCACCGTCGAAACCGACAAAGAACTGCTGCGCAACCTGATCGCCTACTACTGCGTTCTGGAAGGCATCTTCTTCTACTGCGGCTTCACCCAAATCCTCTCCATGGGCCGCCGCAATAAAATGACCGGCGTCGCCGAGCAGTTCCAATACATCCTGCGCGACGAATCCATGCACCTGAACTTCGGCATCGACGTGATCAACCAGATCAAAATCGAAAACCCACACCTGTGGGATGCCGAAATGAAAGAAGAAGCCTCGCAGATGATTCTGCAGGGTACTCAGCTGGAGATCGAATACGCGCGCGACACCATGCCTCGCGGCGTGTTGGGCATGAACGCGGCGATGATGGAAGACTATCTGAAGTTCATCGCTAACCGTCGCCTGAGCCAGATTGGCTTGAAGGAAGAGTATCCAGGGACTACCAACCCGTTCCCTTGGATGAGCGAAATTATGGACTTGAAGAAAGAGAAGAATTTCTTTGAGACTCGGGTTATTGAGTATCAGACTGGTGGTGCGTTGAGCTGGGATTGACTCTAAAAACTGTTGAAAGGCTACCATTGGTAGCCTTTTTTATGGAACCATGTTTAGAGCACGGAAGTTAAAACAAAAAAAACGGATCAAAAAATGGGTGAGTTAATCACAATCGATCTTCAATCCGAAGATATCCCAGAACTTTCTGCAGCTGATTTTTTTTCCTTACTAAAGGATCAAAAAACAATCAAAATACAAATCCCTCTTTCATCGGTAAATGTATCAAACTCATACATAGACATTATAAGCGACTATTTAGATGCTTCTTTTGCCATTGAGAGTTTGGCATCAAACTTTGAAATTCTTAACATAGAAAAAAATTGGAGCGCGAAACACCATCCAGTTTACTACTTAACCATTAACAACCATGACCCAATTAAGCTTAGCGAGCTTTTATTAAAATTGGTCTGGATATTCCAATACCCTATTAGCGATGCTAGCGAAACAATATTTGATGAAGTTAGGCATGACATTTATCAGTACGAAGAAACCATCACGGATACTACACTGTTCTATCCTGAGATAATTGACGACTATCTAGCAAACTTAATAAACGGCGCCTACTACGAGCTAGACTTTGATGTATTCAGGGATCAGCTATACTTTTTTCCGGAAAGAACCTTTGGATTTTGGGCGTCAGCAGCATACAACAATGAAACAGAGAAAGTGCTGCTATCAACAGATGCCTGGATAATACCCGCCCAAATAAATCCTGCTCACGCATTTAAACGACTTGGATACGATGGCGACTTTTCGCTATTAAATTCAAATCTATTGACGATCAACAATCAAACAATTGCCATATCAGAAGGTATTACTTTATCAATACCAATGAAAAAAATAGCGCAAGCTCTAGCTTGCATAGAAGAACTCAACACCCCTAAAAACGAATACCGGCAAAAATTCCAATCAAATGAAACAAGCGACCTCTACCATCATTCATTTAACTTTTATGAAAATGCTCGCTCATACGAAAAAACACAAAACCACAGCACATTCGAGCCATATATTTCTGAGTTTTCAGATTTTTTCGCATTAAAAATCAAATCTGCATTTATAATTATCTTCGACACTAAGGAGCTTCAGCGCAACGAGTCAGAACGTTATATAAATGCGGCTAGACAACTATTCTCTTCTTTCGAAGACAACATAACCACACCATCGAAATTGAACTTACCTTGGCACGAAATTAACGACGAAATTTTTGAGCAAATATGTTATGACATCATTTATCACAATTCAAAATTTGATAGATCAACGATTAGAAAATACGGAAAATCACGCTCGCGCGACGGAGGAAGAGACATCAGTGTATATACAAAAGCTAAGCCAGGAGAAAAGTCTCAAAAATACATTTTTCAATGCAAACTAAGCGATCCTGAAAAATCAATAGGAACATCAAAGCTTGGCGCGATAACAGATATTTTAGAACAGTATAGCGCGGATGGTTATGGCATTATGTGCAATTGCTATATTGACGCATCACTTTTTGACCGACTGGATGCGATAGCTACGAACAGAAGCATAAATATAGAAACATGGTCTATATTCGATATAGAAAGATTTATAGCGCGGCGACCGGTAATAAAAAATCGTTACTTCAGTAAATGAGGATAAATAACAAATATATAAAATAATTAAAAGACTACAGAGATCACTTTAAAAAGTCCCGCAGCAACAATTCACCTTTCTCAGGGGTTTTAGCGACACACCATCGACTAGCGCCTTCCAAGTTCAAACTATAATTGATCGAGCCGACCCCCGCGGGGACTCCTTCATGAAATGAGAGTGGTGTAATTCGAGGAAAACCCTCCATAACCCGATATAACTCCTCCGAACGTACACGAAGCAATAGGTTTTTGTACTCAAGCACATGCCTATCATCATATCCAGAGGAATACAACATTGACTCAAATCTAGAATGTGCGGATAAATC
>NZ_JAIQWX010000086.1 GCF_020164475.1 Pseudomonas sp. REP124
TGTCGACTGACACACCGCCTTCGCGAGCAAGCCCGCTCCCACAGGTTCTGCGTTTTTTCGCCTCATCGAAAATTTTTTTGCAGGTTTCTTTCCGGTTTTCCAACAGCGCCCCGTCTTAATAATCATTCCTATTAACAAAAACTCTGCACGACACTTTCTCAGGAGCACTGGTAAGTAATGCGATCTCTTCCACGCCGCACACCTCTCGCGCTGGCCGTACAGCGCCCGTCCTTGCACAAGACCCTGTTGACCAGCGTACTGCTGACCGCCACCTTGCTGGGGAGCACGATGGCCAACGCGGCACCGGTAAAAGTGAGCATCGCCGTGCAGCCTCTGTCCAGCGCACTGACCGAGCTTGGCATGCAGACCAACCTGCAGATCCTCTACAGCCCGGACCAGGTCGCCGGTATCAGGTCCCGTGCGGTGTCCGGCTCGCTGGAGCCTTCCGCGGCGCTGGCCGAAATGCTCAAGGGCACCGGCATTTCGTTCCAGATCAACGGCAATAGCGTGACCCTGATCTCCGGCGGCGCCTCGAGCCTGCAACTGGGCGCGACCACCATTTCCGGGCAGGCCCTGGGACTGGTCACCGAAGACACCGGTTCCTACACCACCGGCGCGACCACCACCGCCACCAAGCTCCCGCTGACCATTCGCGAAACGCCGCAAACGGTGACCGTGGTGACCCGTCAGCAAATGGACGACCAGGGCTCAAAGAGCGTGGGTGATGTCCTGCGCAACACGCCGGGCGTCACCATGCAGAAGTACGACAGTGACCGTTCCGAATTTTCCACCCGTGGTTTTGCCATCACCAACTTTCAATACGATGGCGTAAACATCCCTTACGACGGCGTCTACGGCGAAAACCCGAACAACAGCGACGACGCTGCCAGCCTGGATCGCGTTGAAGTGATCAAGGGCGCGACCGGCCTGATGACCGGCGCCGGCGACCCGGCTGCCACCGTCAACCTGGTGCGCAAGAAGCCGACCAAGGAATTCAAGGCCTCGGTCAGCGGCACCGTCGGTTCCTGGGACAACTACCGTACCGAAGGCGATATCTCCGGTTCGTTGAACGATAGCGGCAGCGTGCGCGGGCGTTTTGTTGGTGCTCTGCAGGACAAGGACTCGTACATTGATCACTACAGCCAGAAGAAAGACCTGTACTACGGGATCCTCGAGGCTGACCTGACCGACGACACCCTGCTGACCCTGGGCGTCGACAAATCCAGCGCCACCCCGCGCGGCAGTTCCTGGACCGGCAACTCGCCGTTCTTCAGTGACGGTGGACGCACCGATTTCTCTCGCAGCTTCAACCCGGGCGCCGACTGGAGCCGTCGTGATTTCGACAGCACCACCTACTTCGCCTCCCTGGAGCAAGCGCTGGCCAGCGACTGGAAACTCAAGCTGAGCCTTGACCAGAAAACCACCGACCACGACACCCAACTGGCCTCGGCCAGTGGCGGCAACCCTGATCGCGCTACCGGTGAAGGCATGTTCTTCTACTGGGGTCGCTGGGAAGGCCATCGCGTGCAGAACACCGCCGACATCAACGTCTCCGGCCCGTTCTCCCTGGGCGGTCGCGAGCATGAACTGGTGGCAGGCTTCATGACCTCCCACTCGCGTCAGACCGGCGCGACCTACGACACCAGTGCCTTTGAACTGGTGCCGGGCAACATCTTCGACTGGGAAGGCCACATCGCCAAACAAGAGTTCCCGAAGAACGGCAAGTACGAGCGCACCCAGAGCCAGAACGGTCTCTACCTGGCTACCCGCCTGCGCCCGACCGACGACCTGTCGTTCATCCTCGGTGGCCGCTTGAGCACGTTCAAGTACAACGAAGACTACAGCTACTACCCGGGCGCCGGCCTGGCTGACACCCACGCCAGCTACAAGGAACACGGCGTGGTCACGCCTTACGCCGGTGTGGTCTACGACCTGAACAACACCTATTCGGTGTACGCCAGCTACACCAGCATTTACCAGCCGCAGATCTACAAGGACGCCAGCGGAAAGACCCTGGAACCGGTGGAAGGTAACGCCTACGAGACCGGTATCAAGGCCGCCTACTTCGAAGGCAAGCTCAACGCCAGCCTGGCACTGTTCCGCATCGAGCAGGACAACGTCGCGCAGTACGTGACCACCAACACCGATACCGGCCAGGACGTCTACAAGCCGATCTCCGGTGCCACCACCGAAGGCCTGGAACTGGAAATGGCCGGCGAACTGGCCGAAGGCTGGAACGTGTCAGCCGGCTATACCTACGCCCGCACCCGTGACGATGACGAGCAGCGCATCTTCGGCTTCCCGCTGGCCACCACCAAGCCGGAACACGTGATCCGCACCTTCACCACCTACCGCCTGCCGGGCGCGCTGGACCAGTTCACCGTCGGCGGCGGCGTCAGCTGGCAGAGCTCGTTCTACGGCCAGACCTTCAACCCGAGCGTGGATGGCAGCGGCGAAGGCGCCACCGTCAACCTCAAGCAAGGCGGCTACACCCTCGTCGACCTGATGACCCGCTTTCAGTACGACGAACACCTCAGCTTCACCGCCAACGCCAACAACGTCTTCGACAAGAAGTACCTGACGGGCCTGGGCAACTTCGGCACCACCTTCTCGGGTGAGCCGCGCAACTTCCAGCTGACGGCCAAGTACGACTTCTGAGCCTGAACTGAAAAACAAAATGCCCGCGTTGAGAGATGCGGGCATTTTTTTGGGTTGGGATTGTGGTGGATTTGGAATTGCCATCGCGAGCAGGCTCGCTCCCACACTGGATCTGCAGTGGATGCAAAATCTGCGTCCACCCAGGTCAATTGTGGGAGCGAGCCTGCTCGCGAGATTTTTGGTGACTGTGACACCGCCATCGCGGGCAAGCCCGCTCCCACAGGTTTGATGGGGGTACACGAAATCCGCGAACAACCGAAATCACTGTAGGAGCGAGCCTGCTCGCGAGATTTTTAGTGGCTGTGACGCTGCCATCGCGGGCAAGCCCGCGATGGCGGTAGTGGCCTTATGGAAAGCTCACAGGTTTACACCTTTGAACGCACCCACCTCGCCGCTTCGTCATGAATCCCCGCCACCTCCCCCAACAACCCCGCCATGCGCAAAAAGTCATGGGTCATGCCCGGTTGCTCCAGCAAGGTCAAATCATTGCCAGCAGCCCGCAGTCGCTCGGCATAAGCCAGGCCTTCGTCGTGCAGTGGATCATGGCCGGCGAGGTAAACCAATGCGGGAGCCATGCCGGAGAGGTCTTCGGCCAATAGCGGCGAGCAGCGCCAGTCGGCGAGATCCGCCGGGGTGCGGGCGTAGTGGGCGTAGAACCAGTCCAGCGTCGGGGTTTCCAGCAGGTAGCCTTCGGCGAAGTCCCGGTGGGAGGCGCGGTGAGTGGTGGCGTCGGTGACGGGGTAGACCAGCAGTTGGGCCTTGGGTTTGAGGCGGAGCTCTTCGGGTTGGCGCACGGCGATCAGCGACAGGACGGTGGCCAGGGTGGCGCCGACGCTGTCGCCGGCCAGGGCCACGCGATTGGCGTCCAGGCCGTGGGCGGCGCCTTCGCGGACGAGCCAGTTGCCGGCGTCGCACGCGTCCTGCACCGGGGTCGGGAATTTCCATTCCGGGGCGAGGCGGTAATCGACGGTCAGCAGGGCGAAACCGCCCTGGGCGGCGAGGCGACGGCAGAGGGCGTCGTGGGAGTCGAGGCTGCCGACGACGTAGCCGCCGCCGTGGAAATACAGCATCACCGGTTGCAGACCGTCGACCGCCTGGCCGTTGCGGTACAGGCGCGCGGCCAGACTGTGGCCGTCGCGGGCGGGGATGGTGAAGTTTTCGCAGGTGATGGTGGTCAGCGGCACGTCGAGAAAGCCCGAGGCGGCTTCGAAGTCGATGCGGGCCTGTTGTGGGGTTTGTTCGTGCATGGGGCGGCTTTTGCCGGTGAGACGGCCGAATTCGGCGAGTTCGAGGAAGGCTTCAAGTTCTGGCAGTACGGCCATGGGGGGAGTCCTTTTGGGCAAAGAGGTCGAAAAATCAATCTTGAGTCCGGCGAGTACCCCATGTGGGAGCGGGCTTGCTCGCGAATGCGGTGGGTCAGCGACACATCTGTCGACTGACACTCCGCTTTCGCGAGCAAGCCCGCTCCCACAGGGGGTTGTGTGAGGCTGGGGTCAGGCGGTGGTCAGTTGGAGCACCAGCAAATCCTCCAACTGATCCAGCAACTCATCCCCCCGCAACAACTCGTAGTGCCCGCCCTTCAACAGGCGATCCACCCCGTGCTGTCCGACCTGCGCTTCGAACACCCGGCGCTCGTCCTCGCGTCCGGCCACCCACCAGCGGTGTGCCGTGGCCTGGACCTTCGGCAGTCGCCGCTGGGCCAGGGCCAGTTGCTTGAGGGATGAGCCGGTAGCGAAGATCTGCGTCAGTTCGCTGGCCCCCAGTGCCGCGTGGCCGTTGCTGCCGTGCATGGCGGCTTCGATCACGGCGGCGGCGCCTT
The DNA here is from genome assembly GCF_020164475.1 of Pseudomonas sp. REP124. Classification (GTDB taxonomy): domain Bacteria; phylum Pseudomonadota; class Gammaproteobacteria; order Pseudomonadales; family Pseudomonadaceae; genus Aquipseudomonas. Next base: position 4,478 of record NZ_JAIQWX010000086.1, read on the forward strand.
CGCGCTCACCAAGGCCAGCCGCTTTCGCGGCAATCAGCCTCTCTGCTTCTTCAGACGGTTGACCGAGGACAAACTTCAGGAAGTCGGCCAAATCTTCTCGCCAGTCCCCCGCTTCCGCGGTGCCCGCCACGTAGCTGTCGACCAGCCCGGCAAACGCCACCACCTGTCCCTGCCCTTCCAGCTCATGGGCGACCAGTTGGGTCAACGCGCCACCCAGCGACCAGCCCAGCAGGTAGTAAGGACCGTCCGCCTGCTGCGCGCGAATCCGCTGCGCATAGGCCTGGGCCATCGCCGCCAGCGACTCGTCCTGCCACTGCGGATCGAGCAGCATTCGGCATTGCAGGCCGTACACCGTGCGCCGTCCTTCCAGACGGCGGGCCAGCGGTTCGTAGTCGAACACCGTGCCGAAACCGGCGTGCAGGCAGAACAGCGCCGGCACATTGGCCACCCGGCCATTCAAGGCCAGCAGCGGGTCCGGCGCGCTCGCCGTCTCCGTCGCCTGATACCCGCTCAGGTCAGCGATGCACGGCTTCTGCATCAGATCCCGCAGCTTCAGTTCGAAGCCCAGCTCCGGCTGGCTGCGCACCCGGGAGATAACCTTGAGCACCTGCAACGAGTCGCCACCGAGCTCGAAGAAATTATCGTCGATGCCCACCTGCGGCACACCGAGCACTTCCTGCCAGATCGCGGTCAGCGCGGTTTCCAGGGCGTTGCGCGGCGCGCGGTAACCACCGACGGCCCACTCCGGCTGCGGCAATGCGCGACGGTCGAGCTTGCCGTTGGCCGACAGCGGGAAACGCTCCAGCACCAGGATGCGCGCCGGGACCATGTAGTCCGGCAATTGCCCTTGCAGCTCGGCCTTCAGACGGCGATCAAGTCCGACAGCGCCGTCACCGACAACGTATCCAACCAGCTGCTTGCCGGTCGGCGTGTCGTGCACCACCACCGCGGCATCCTGCACCCCGGCACACTCACGCAGACGCGCTTCGATCTCGCCCAGTTCGATGCGGAACCCACGGATCTTCACCTGCTGATCAAGGCGACCGAGGTAGTCGATCAGCCCGCACTCACGCTGGCGCACCAGATCACCGGTGCGATACATGCGCCCACCGGCCTCGAACGGATCGGGAATGAAGCGCTCCGCACTCATGCCCGGACGCTGGTGATAACCCCGCGCCAGGCACTCGCCGCCCAGGTACAGCTCGCCGCTGACACCCACCGGCAACGGGTTCAGGTCGGCGTCGAGAACGTACAAACCACGCCCGGCCACGCCACGGCCAATCGGCGCGTAGGCCGCCTCGCAACGTTCGCTGGCCTCGGCACGCCACAGCAGCGGCGTGACCACGGTTTCGGTCGGGCCGTAGCCATTGACCAGACGCTGCGGACGCAACGCACGCTTGACCTGTTCGAAGCTGGCGTCCGGCACCGCATCGCCGCCAAAGCAATACACCTGCACCGCCGGCGGATTGCCCAGGCGCTCGGCGACTTCGGCCATCTGTTGCAGGTACGCCGGCGGGAAGCAGGCCACGGTGACGCTGTGGCGATGCAGCATTTGCAGGGTTTGCTCCGGCGTCCACAGGTTGTCCTCGCGGATCACCAGGCTGCCACCGGCCAGCATCACGCTGAGCCAACGCTCCTGGGCACCGTCAAAGGCGAACGACATGAAGTGCAGTTCGCGGCTGTCCGGTACCAGTTCATACAGGTCGATGATGCCGCGGCAATGCCGGGCAATCGGCCCCCGCGCCACAGCCACGCCCTTGGGCTGGCCGGTGGAGCCGGAGGTGTAGATCAGGTAGGCGAGATGACCCGGCAGTGGATCAACTACCGGACATTCGCTGCTGCCAGCGACACTCAACTGATCGAGCAACAGGCGCGGCGGGCTGTCGGCCAACGGCAGACGCTCACCCAGATCGCTGTCGCAAATCAGCAGGCTCGCCGCCGAATCACTGAGCATGTACGCCAGTCGCTCAACCGGATAAGCCAGGTCCAAAGGCAGATACGCGCCACCGGCTTTTAGCACCGCGAGGAAGGCAACAATGGTGCGCTCCGAACGCGGCAACGCCACCGCCACCATGCTTTCGGCAACGATGCCACGGGCGATCAGTTGCTGCGCCAAGCCGTTGGCCTGCGCATCGAGATCGGCGTAGCTGACTTCCCGCTCCTCGCAGAACAGCGCGATTTTCTGCGGCTGAGTGCGAACGTGCTGATTGAAGCTGTGCAGCAAATCGGAAGCATCCGCCGGCGCCTGGGGCAGACTCAACCGCGCCTCGGGCAGGCCGATGTTGCCCAGCAGGCAATCGGCATCCTCCGGCAACGCCCGCAACAACCCTTCCAGCTGCGCCCGAATCCGCTGCACTTCCAACTCGCTGAAGCGATCGCGCAGATACAGATACTCCACCTCCAGCCCTTCGTCGTTGGCGCTGACCATCAAGTCCATCGGGAAGTTGGTCACGCCACCGCTGCCGACGTCGGCAAAGCGCAACTCGCCTTCCTCGCCGCCTTTCAGCGCGCGGTCCACCGGGTGGTTCTCGAACACGATGATGCTGTCGAACAGCCCCTGACCACCCTGCCCGGCCCAACGCTGGATGTCGGACAGCGGCGTGTGCTCGTAGTCGCGCACGCTCAGGTTGTAGGCCTGCAACTCACGCAGCCACTCGCCCAGCGGTTGCTGCGGGTCGAGGGTCTGGATCACCGGCAAGGTGTTGATGAACAGCCCGAGCATCTCCTGGGCACCGGCGAGCTCAGTCGGACGCCCCGCCACCGTCGCGCCGAACGCCACGCTGCGCTGACCGCTGTGGCGTTGCAGCAGCAACAGCCAGGCGCCTTGCACCAGAGTGTTCAAGGTCACGCGCTGGGCCTTGGCGAAGCGCTGTAATCTGCCCGTGGCCTGGGCGTCGAGATCGCTGTACATCACGCCGTGACCGGAACCTTCGGCACCGGAAGCCTTGGCCAGAATGGTCGGTGCTTCCAGCAACGCCAGGCGCTCGCGCCAGAAACCTTCGGCCTGGGCCGCGTCCTGGCGTTGCAGCCAGGCGATGTAGTCGGCGTAGCGACCGGTCAATGCCGGCAAGCTGTCGTGGTGATACAGACGCAGCATCTCGCCCAGCAGGCGTGACGCACTCCAGCCGTCGAGCAGCAGGTGATGGTAGACCCAGATCATCTGGTGGCGGTTGTCACCCAGGCGGATCAGGACGAAGCGCATCAGCGGCGGGCAACTCAGGTCGAAGCCCTTGGCCTGCTCGGCCTCGGCCAGCTCTCGCAGCGCCTGTTCGGTGTCGCTACGCTCGCGCCAGTCGAGTTCTTCGATCGGCAGATCCACCTCGGCGAACACCGCCTGCAGCGGGTCGGCCAGGCCGTCGCGCCAGCGGAACGCCGCGCGCAGTACTTCATGACGCTCGATCAGCGCCTGCCAGGCAGCGCGGAAACGCGGCACCTGCAAGCCGTCGACCTCGACGCTCAACTGGTTGACGTAAGGGTTGAGCTCCGGTGAGTCCAGGCAATGGAACAACATGCCCTGCTGCATCGGCGACAGCGGATACAGGTCTTGCAGCCCCTCACGCGCCGCCATATCGATGTGCGGCACCAAGGCAAAGGCCTCGACTTTCGGTACCGGAACCAATGCGCCCTCGCGACTGCCGGCCACTGCCGCCAACGCACGAATGGTCTGCTGCTCGAACAGTTGCTTGGGACTGAACACCAGCCCGCGCTGCCCGGCGCGGCTGACCGCTTGCAGGGAGATGATCGAATCGCCGCCCAGCTCGAAGAAGTTTTCGGTCACGCCCACCGAATCCAGGCCCAACAGCTCCTGCCAGATCTCCACCAGCAGCGCTTCGGCGCCTGTTGCGGCGGCCACCTGATCCTCACGCTGACGCGTGGCTTCCGGCGCCGGCAGACCTTGTCGATCCAGCTTGCCGTTCGGCGTCAGCGGCAGCGCATCCAGGCACATCAGATGCGCCGGCAGCATGTGTGCCGGCAGGCGGCTGCGTAGATGCGCGGTCAGTGTGTCACGCAGTTCCTGCTCGTCCACCAGCGGATCGCGAGGTACCACGTAACCCACCAACTGACGGCCCACCGGACCTTCGCGGTCGATCACGAAGGCTTCACGAACGCCGTCGTGTTCCAGAAGGCAGGCTTCGATTTCGCCCAGTTCGATACGGAAGCCGCGAATCTTCACTTGCTGGTCGATCCGACCCAGGTATTCCACCACGCCATCGGCGCGGAACCGCGCCAGGTCGCCACTGCGATACAGGCGCGCGCCCGGCACGAAAGGGTCCGGCACAAAACGTTCGGCGGTCAGGTCCGGACGTTGATGATAACCCCGGGCTACGCCCTCGCCGCCCAGGTACAACTCGCCCGCCACGCCCACCGGCAACGGCTGCAAGCCGCCGTCGAGGATGTAGGCGCTGCGATTGCCCACCGGCCGGCCGATCGGCATGAAGGCCGAGTCGAATTCGGTGTCCGGGTAGGCCAGCCAGATCAGCGGCGTGATCACCGTTTCGGTCGGGCCGTAGCCGTTGATCAGGCGCTTGGGTTGCAGGATCTGCTGCACCTCGTCGAAGGCGTGCTTGGCCATGCCTTCACCGCACGGGGTGTAGGAACGGATCGGCAAATCGCGCCCCGCCTCGCCCATGAAATCGGCGATTTGCCCCAGGTAGGTCGGGGTGAAGCAGGCAATGGTGATGCGGTGTTTTTCGATCTCGGCGCAGGTGCGCTCCACGCTCCACAACTCATCGTCCCGCGGCATCACTGCCGAGCCGAACACCAGCGGCGTCAGCCAGCGCTCGTGGGCGCCGTCGAAGCTGATGGAGGCGAATTGCAGCTCGCGGTCTTCCGGGGTCATGCCGTACAGCTCGCCAATGGACAGGCAATGCATAGCCAGCGGACCGTGGGCCACGCTGACACCTTTGGGCCGGCCGGTGGAGCCCGAGGTGTAAATAAGGTAGGCGAGGTTTTCGCCGCAGGTCAGGTTGACCGGGTTGCTGTCGGCCATGGCGTCCAACGGCTCGCGGTCGATGTCCAGCACCGACAGGCCTTGCGGCAACGGCAGTTTTTCCCGCAGCCAGGACTGGCTGATCAGCAGCGAGATACCGCTGTCGGCCATCAGGTAGCTCAGGCGCTCGGCCGGATAGGCCGGGTCCAGCGGCACGTAGGCGCCGCCCGCCTTGAGGATCGCCAGCAGGCCGACGATCATTTCCGGCGAGCGCTGCATCGCCAGGCCGACCCGCACTTCCGGGCCGATGCCCAGTGCGCGCAGGCGATGGGCCAATTGGTTGGCGCGGCGGTTGAGCTGGTCGAACGTCAGCTCCAGATCGTTGAAGATCAGCGCTGTGGCCTGTGGACGAATGTGGGCCTGGGCTTCGATCAGCTGATGCACGCACAGCGGATTTTGCGCAGCCGTGAACGCCGGGTTCCATTCCACCAGTTGCTGCTGGCGCTCGGCGACGGTCAGCAGGTCCAGTTCGCTCAGGGCGGCCTGGGGCGCGGCGACCATCGCCGCCAGCAGCGCCGCCAGGTGCTCGCTCATGCGGGCAATGGCCTCGGCGCTGAAATGGCTGCACCGGTAGCTCCAGTTCAGGCTCAGCTGGCTTTCGGCGGTGGCGGCAATCGTCAGCGGGAAATTGGTGCGTTCGTGGTTTTGCGGGATCGAGAAACTCAGACCCGCCGGCGCGCCCTGTTGCAGCGCTTCGGCCACCGGGAAGTTTTCGAACACCAGCAGGCTGTCGAACAGCGGCTCGCCGGCCCGTCCGGCCCAGCGCTGGATATCGCCCAGCGCGGTGAACTCATGCTCGCGCAATTCCAGGTTCTGCGCCTGCAAGCGGCCGAGCCACTGCTCGACGCTTTCCACCGCATCCGGGCTGCTGATCACCGGCAAGGTGTTGATGAACAGGCCGAGCTGGCTTTCCGCCCCCGGCAAGTCCACCGGACGCCCCGCCACCGTGGCGCCGAACGCCACGCTGCGCTGGCCACTATAGCGTTGCAGCAACAGGGCCCAGGCGCCTTGCACCAGGGTGTTGAGGGTGACTTTCCGCTGGCGGGCGAACTCGCTGAAACGCTGGGTGGTGGCGATGTCGAAGGTCTGGCGATGGTCGGCAAAGCCAACGCTTTGATGACTGTGACCCAGGCTCTGGGCCAACAACGTCGGGTTATCGAGACTCGCCAGTTGCCCGCGCCAGAACACCTCGTCAGCCTCGGCATCCTGGCGTTGTAGCCAGCCGATGTAATCGGCGAAACGCCCGCTCGGCACCGGCACGTCCTGGCCGGCGTAACGCTGCAGCACTTCGCTGAGCAGCAGCGAGTTGCTCCAGCCATCGAGCAGCAGGTGATGGTGGGTGTAGATCAGTTGCTGACGCTCGTCGTCGAGGCGAACCAGGGCCAGGCGCATCAGCGGCGCACGGCCCGGATCGAGTTGCAGGCGTTCGCTGTCGACCAGTTGCGCCAGTGCCTGCGCCTGATCGTCGCGCTCGCGCCAGTCCAGACAGGTGAACGGCAGCGACAGATGACGGTGCACCAATTGCACCGGCGCCTCGACACCTTCGGGGAAGTGGAAGCTGCTGCGCAGGATGGCGTGGCTGTCGAGCACCGCCTGCCAGGCCTGACCCAGTCGCTGTGGATCGAGGCCACGGGCTTCGACGCTGAGCTGGTTCACATAGGCGCCAGACGCCGACTCATACAGGCTGTGGAAAAGCAGGCCGGCCTGCATCGGCGACAGTGGATACAGGTCTTCGATCTGCGCCGGCGGCACCGGCAGCGCATCGAGTTGCGCCTGGCTCAAACGTGCCAGCGGGAAGTCCGCCGGGGTCACGCCGCCTGCGCCATCGCTCAGGCAATGGGCGATCAGCGCCAGCAGTTCAGTGCGGAAATCATCGGCCAGGGCTTCGATCTCGCGACGCTCGAAGCACTCGCGGCTGAAGGTCCAGTCCAGTTTCAGTTCGCCGCCGTACACCTGCCCGTCCACCGACAGCCAGTTCGGCAGCGGCGCATCCGCCGATTGCGCGGCGCCGCTGGATTCCCGCGCCGGGGAGAACAGCGCGTCCTCGGCGAAGCTCTGGTCGAACTGGCCCAGGTAGTTGAAGGTCACGCGCGCCTGAGGCAGAGCGGCCAGCGTGGCTTGCGCCGAGGCATCGCTCAGGTAGCGCAGCAGGCCGTAACCCAGGCCCTTGCCGGGGATCTCGCGCAGTTGCTGCTTGATCGCCTTGATCGAGCCGCCCAGGTCGGCGGTCGGGGTCAGGCGCACCGGGAACAGGCTGGAGAACCAGCCGACGGTGCGGGTCAGGTCGATGTCGTCGAACAGCTCTTCGCGGCCGTGGCCTTCGAGCTGGATCAGCGCCGACTCGCTGCCGGTCCAGCGGCTGAGGGTGCGCGCCAGCGCGGTCAGCAGCAGGTCGTTGACCTGGGTGCGGTAGATCGCCGGGGCCTGTTGCAGCAGTTGGCGGGTCTGCTCGCGGTCCAGGCCGATGCTCACGCCCTGACGCAGATGCCCGGCCTGACTGGCCTGTGGATTGGCAGCCGGCAAAACATCGCTCGCACCGCTCAATCGATCCTGCCACCAGCTCAATTCATCAATAGCTGCTTCGGAACGGGCATAGGCGTCGAGTTTCTCGGCCCAGGCCTGGAACGAACTGGTCTTCGGCGGCAGCGTTTCACCTTGATACGCCGCCTGCAAATCTTCCAGCAGCACCCGCCAGGACACGCCGTCCACGGCCAGGTGATGGATCACCAGCAGCAAGCGTTGCGAACCATCGGCCTGGGCAATCAATGCCACCCGCAACAGCGGGCCGTCCTGCAGGCTGAGGCTGCGCTGGGCTTCGTCGCACACCGATTCCAGCGAAGCATCGCTGGCCACCCGGGCGGTCCAGAGCATGTCGATCACATCGGCACTGTCGGCGCCGACGTAGCGGGCCGACCATTGACCGTCGATCTGGCTGAAGCGCAGGCGCAGAGCATCGTGCTGCTTGAGCAGGCGTTGCAGGGCGCCTTGCAGACGCGGCAGTTCCAGGGTTTCACGCGGGGTCAGCAACACCGCCTGGTTCCAGTGGGCCCGTTGCGGGATCGGCTCTTCGAAGAACCAGCGCTGGATCGGCGTGAGCTTTTGCACACCGTCCACCGGCCCTTGTTGCGCCAGCGGTGCGGCCTGTTCCTTGACCACCGTGGCCAGGGCTTGCAGGGTCTGCTGCTGGAACAGGTCACGCGGTTGCAGGCTCAGGCCGGCGCGGCGGGCGCGGCTGACCACCTGGATCGAAATGATCGAGTCGCCGCCCAGCTCGAAGAAATTGTCCTGGCGCCCGACCTGCTCGACGCCCAGCACCTCCTGCCAGATCTGCGCCAGTGCTTTTTCGTGGGCGGTGCGTGGCGCTTCAAAGGCGCGCTGGCTGACCTGCGCGGTCGGTGCCGGCAGGCGCTTGCGTTCCAGTTTGCCGTTGGGGCTCAGGGGCATCTGTTCGATCAGCACCGTCTGCGCCGGCACCATGTAGTCCGGCAGGCTGCCGAGCAGATGGGTTTTCAGGGTTTCTCGCCAGGCGCCCTGCTGCTCGGCGTCGGCCGCCACCAGCGCACGATCCTGCGGCACGACATAGGCCACCAGTTGCTTGCCGCTCGGACCGTCGAGGGCCAGCACCACGGCTTCCTGCACCTCGGCGTGTTCCTGCAGGCGCGCTTCGATCTCGCCCAGCTCGATACGCAGGCCGCGAATCTTCACCTGATGGTCGATGCGCCCGCAGTAGTCGATGGCGCCGTCGGCGCGGTAGCGCGCCAGGTCACCGGTGCGGTACAGCCGCTCGCCGCTACCGAACGGATCGACCACGAAACGTTCGGCGGTCAACGCGCCGCGACGGTGATAACCCCGCGCCAGGCCGACACCGCCCAGGTACAGCTCACCCACCGCGCCCATCGGCAAGGGTTGCAGTTCGCTGTCGAGGATGCAGGTGCGCAGGTTGGCGATCGGTCGACCGATCGGCACGCTGTCGCGGTCCTCTTCCACGCAGGTCCAGTGGGTCACGTCGATGGCCGCTTCGGTCGGGCCATAGAGGTTGTACAGATTGGCTTGGGGCAGGCTGCGCAGGGTCTGGCGTTGCAGCTCCATCGGCAGCGCTTCGCCACTGCAGATGATCCGGGTCAGCGAGGTGCAGGCCAGCGCCTCGTCGGCGGCGATGAAGGCCGAAAGCATCGACGGCACGAAGTGCAGCGTGGTGATGCGCTGTTCGACGACCAGCGCCGCCAGGCGTTGCGGATCGCGGTGCTCGCCTGGAGCTGCGATCACCAGGGTCGCGCCTTTCATCAACGGCCAGAAGAACTCCCAGACCGACACGTCGAAGCTGAACGGGGTCTTTTGCAGCACGCGGTCTGTCGGCTGCAGGTGGTAGGCGTCCTGCATCCACTCGATGCGGTTGTGCAGCGCCACATGACGGTTGCCCGCGCCCTTGGGTTTTCCGGTGGAGCCGGAGGTGTAGATCATGTAGGCGAGGTTTTCCGCCAGCGCGACGTTGGGCAGATCCGTGCCCGGCAGCTCGCTCAACCACTCGGCGTCTGCTTGCAGGCACAAGGTGCGCACGTGGTCCGGGGTCGGCAGTTGCGCCAGCAAATGGTCCTGGGTCAGCAGCAACGCAATGCCGCTGTCTTCGATCATGTAGCTCAGGCGGTCCAGCGGGTATTCCGGGTCCAGCGGCACGTACGCGCCACCGGCCTTGAGGATCGCCAGCAGGCCGACGACCATTTCGAAGGAACGCTCGCAGGCGATGCCGACGATCACTTCCGGGCCCACACCCTGCGCACGCAGGTGATGGGCCAGGCGATTGGCGCGCAGGTTCAGCTCGGCGTAACTCAGGGACTGGCCCTGGAACACCAGAGCCGTCGCGTGCGGGTTTTCAATCACCCGCGCTTCGAAATGGCGCTGTACGCAGACTTCGCCCGGATAGAGGTGGGCGGTGTCGTTGAGGTCGTCGAGGATGCGCAGGCGCTCGTCGGCGTCCAGCAGCGGCAGTTCGGCAATCGGGGTTTGCGGGTTGGCCAGGACGCCGGCCAACAGGTTGCGCCAATGCTGCGCCAGATGCTCGATGCGCTCGGCGTCGAACAGGTCGGTGGCGTAGGTCAGGCTGGCGAACAGCTGCTCGCCCTGTTCCTGGGTGTCCAGTTGCAGGTCGAACTGGGTGGTGGGCGCCGTGGCGTTCAGCGCCTGCACTCGCAGGCCCGCGAGCAAGCCGCTGACCGCCGTCGGCCGCGCCTGCTGGTGGTTGAACATCACCTGGAACAACGGACTGTGGCTGAGGCTGCGCTCGCCTTGCAGCGCCTGCACCAGACGCTCGAATGGCAGGTCCTGATAATCCTGGGCATCCAGCGACGCGGCGCGGGTCTGCTCCAGCAACTGGCTGAACGGCAGGCGGCCATCAAGCTCGGAGCGCATCACCTGGGTGTTGACGAAGAAGCCGATCAGGCCACGGGTTTCCGCGCGATTGCGATTGCCGATCGGCACGCCGATACGCAGGTCGGACTGGCCGCTGTAGCGGTACAACAGGGCCTGGAAGCTGGCGAGCAACAGCATGAATGGCGTGACGCCGCTCTGTTTGGCCAACGTCATCAGGCCGCTCGCCAGCTGGGCATCGAGGGCGAAATCCAGACGGGCGCCACGCTGGCTCGGTTGCGCCGGGCGCGGGCGATCGGTCGGCAGTTCCAGCAGCGGCTGTTCGCTGCCGAGGGTGTTGCGCCACCAGTTCAATTGACGCTCCAGCTCCCCCGCTTCCATCCAGCGCTTCTGCCAGGCGGCGTAATCCGAATACTGGATCGGCAGCGCTTCAAGCTCCGCGCCCTTGCCCTGGCAGTGGGCGGCATACAGGCGGGAAAACTCTTCCACCAGCACGCCCATCGACCAGCCGTCAGTGACGATGTGGTGCAGGGTCAGCACCAGCACGTGGTCCTCGGCGTCCAGCTGCAAAAGGCTCACTCGCAGCAGCGGGCCGTGTTGCAGATCGAACGGCCGGGCGATCTCCGCGTCGACCTTGTTCATTGCCGACTCGAGCGGCTGCGGTTCATCGCGCAAATCATGTTGTTCGATGGCCAGCGAGCTGACCGACGCCAGCGTCTGCAGCACTTGGCCGTCGTCTTCGACGAAACGGCTGCGCAGGCTCTGGTGCCGCTCCAGCAGCACGTCGAAGCTTGTTTGCAGCGCTGCAAGATTCAGCGGACCTTCCAGACGCAGCGCCGCGGGAATGTTGTAGGCGCTGCCCTGAGGATCGAGCTGCCAGAGGAACCACTGGCGCTGCTGCGCGTAGGACAGCTCGAAAGCGGCCTGGGGTTCGGCGGCGGGCGGAATCGGCAACTGGCCGAAGCTGACGCCCTGCTCTTGCATGCGTGTCAGGAATTCGCGGCGCTTGTCGGCGGGCAGGCCGGCGAAGCGGGTGGCGATACGCATGGCGGTGGTGTGTTCCATCAGTTGATCTCCATCTCGTCGAGGAGCGACTCAAGCGCATCCAGACGGGCATCGTTGTCAGTCGGGGCCTGTTGACCGGCCATGGCGGCGTAGGCCTGAAGGTCGTTGGTTTCGAACAGCGCGCGCAGCGGCAGCTCGATGCCCAGTTCCAGCTCCACGCGGGCGCTGGCCTGGGCGGCGAGCAGCGAGTGCCCGCCCAATTCGAAGAAGTTGTCGCGCCGGCCGATCCGCGCCACGCCCAGCACCTGGGCCCAGATCGTCGCCAGTTGCTGTTCGAGCGCGCCTTCGGGGGCTTCGAACGGACGCTGCCAGTCTTCGGCGTCCGGCAGCGGCAGGGCCTTGCGGTCGAGCTTGCCGTTGCCGGTCAAGGGCAGCTCATCGAGCAGCAGCCAGTGGCTGGGCACCATGTAGTCCGGCAGGTCGACCTTGAGCGCGGCGCGCATTTGCTCGCGCCAGGTGATCGGCTCGCTCGGGGTCTGCTCGGCCACCACGTAGGCGCACAACTGCGGCCCGGCATCGGCGTTGTGCACGCTGATCACCGCCTGGCGCACGCCGGGTTGTGCCAGCAGCGCGGCCTCGATCTCGCCCAGTTCGATGCGGAAACCGCGAATCTTCACTTGCTGGTCGATACGCCCCAGGTAATCGATGCTGCCGTCGTCGCGCTGGCGCGCCAGATCGCCGCTGCGATACAGGCGTTGCGACGGGTCGAACGGGCTCGGTACGAAGCGCTCGGCAGTCAGGCCGAAACGCCCGTGATAACCCCGCGCCAGGCCAGCACCGGCGATGTACAGCTCGCCCGCTACGCCCACCGGCACCGGTTGCAGCTGGCTGTCGAGCAAGTACCAGCGCAGGTCGCGGATCGGCAGGCCGATCGGGCTTTGCGCCTTGCCATCGAGGTCCGCCAGGCGGATGGCGCGGTAGGTCACGTGCACCGTGGTTTCGGTGATGCCGTACATGTTGACCAGGGTGGGTTGTTGATCGCCGAAGCGCTCGAACCATGGACGCAGGCTCGCCACTTCCAGCGCTTCGCCGCCGAAGATCACCTGGCGCAGCGCGAGGTTCCGCGGGCTGGCGCAGGCAATCGGCAGCAGTTGGCGGAAGGCGCTCGGGGTCTGGTTGAGCACGGTCACGCCTTCATCGCAGAGCAGACGATAGAACGCCTGGGGCTCGCGGCTGATGTAGTACGGCACGATCACCAGGCGCCCGCCGGTGCACAGCGAACCGAACAGTTCCCACACCGAGAAATCGAAGGCGTAGGAATGGAACAGGGTCCAGACATCGTCTGCGCCGAAGTTGAATTCTTCAGCCGTTGCGCTCAGCAGACGTCCCACATTGCCGTGGCTGAGCAGCGCACCCTTCGGTCGCCCGGTGGAGCCGGAGGTGTAGATCACGTAGGCGAGGTTGTCCGGGGTCGCCAGCGGCGGCAGGTTGTCGCTGGCGTAGCCGTCCAGTTGCAGGGACGTCAGGTCCAGCACCTGCACGCCGTCGCGGGACGGCAGGCCTTCCATCAAGTGCTCCTGAGTCAGCAGCAGCGCAATGCCGCTGTCCTCGATCATGTAGCTCAGGCGCTCGGCCGGGTATTGCGGGTCCAGCGGCACGTAGGCGCCACCGGCCTTGAGGATCGCCAACAGGCCGACCACCAGCGGCATCGCCCGCTCGGTGGCGATGCCCACTTTCACTTCCGGGCCGACGCCCTGCTCACGCAGCTTGCGCGCCAAGCGGTTGGCCTGGGCGTTGAGCGCGGCGTAGCTCAGGTGCTCGCCTTCATGACTCAGGGCGATGGCGCTCGGCCGTTGTGCGACCTGGGCTTCGAACAGCTGATGCAGGGTCGGCGACGCCGGTTGCGCCTGGAACGCCGGGTTCCAGTGCTGGATCAGCTCGGGGTAGTGCGGCGCTTGCAGCAGCGGCAGTTCGGCGACCCGTTGCTGTGGATCGGCGACCACCGCGCGCAGCAGGTTCAGCCACTGTTCGGCGAGGCGCTGCATCGAGGCTTCGTCGTACAGGTCGCTGGCGTAGCTCAGGCTGGCGTCCAGCGTGTCGCCCTGCTCCTGGGTATCCAGGACCAGATCGAATTGCGCGGTGTGTTGTTGCCAGTGCAGGCGTTCGACCCGCAACTCGCCAACGGTGCGTTCGACGCTGGCGCCCAGTTGCTGCTGATGGTTGTAGAGCACCTGGAACAGCGGGCTGTGATTGAGGCTGCGGTCCGGTTGCAGGGCGTCCACCAGTTGCTCGAACGGCAGGTCCTGATGGGCCTGGGCCGCCAGCGCGGTGCGCTTGACCCGTTGCAGCAAGGTGCTGAACGGCTGCTGGCCGTCGATCTCGGCGCGCAGCACCTGGGTGTTGATGAAGAAGCCGATCAGGCCTTCGGTTTCCAGGCGCGAACGGCCGGCACTCGGCACGCCGACGCTGATGCCCGACTGCCCGCTCTGGCGATGCAGCAGGGTCTGGAAACTGGCCAGCAACAGCATGAACAACGTCACTTGCTGCTCCTGCGCGCAGGTTCGCAAACCGGCCAACAGCGCCTGATCGACGTTCAGCGTGAGGCTGGCGCCGCGTCCACTACGACGGGCCGGGCGGCTCAGTTCGCTCGGCAATTCCAGGGGGGACTGGCTGCCTTGCAGCTGTTCGCGCCACCAGCTCAGCTGGCGTGCGCCCTCCCCGGCTTCCAGCCAGTCGCGCTGCCAGCGGGCGTAGTCGCTGTAGGCCACAGGCAGTGCGTTCAGGTTCGCGGCAGTGCCGGTGACGGCGGTCTGATACAGGGCGCTGAACTCGTCGACCATCACCTGCATCGACCAGCCATCGGCGGCGATGTGATGCACGGTGAGCACCAGCACATGCTCGTCGCTGCCGACTTGCAAGAGCACGGCGCGCCACAGCGGGCCGTTGCGCAGGTCGAACGGCTTGGAGATTTCTTCTGCCACGGCATCGTTGACGGCCGATTCAACGATAGAGCGCTCGGCGAGCTGCAGCGGCAGTTCGCCGTGAATCACCGGCCGCGCCTGCTGGCCGTCCTGTTCGAAGGTGGTGCGCAGGGTTTCGTGGCGGGCCTGCAATTGCTCGAAGGCCTGACGCAGTGCTTCGCGGTTCAGCGCACCCTTGAGACGCAGGGCGGCCGGGATGTTGTAGGCGCTGCTGTGCGGGTCCAGCTGCCAGAGAATCCACTGGCGTTGCTGGGCGTAGGACAGCACTTTGGGTTGATCCGCCTGCGCGGGTTGCAGCGGCGGTTGATTGCCGGCGCTGGCGCGGGCCGCACGTTCGGCAAATTCCGCGAGGCTACCCGCCGAGAACAGGCTGCTGACCGACAGTTCGATCTGCAGTTGCTGACGGGCGCGGGAGATCACTTGCAGCACCAGCAGCGAATGACCGCCGAGGGCGAAGAAGTTGTCGTCGCGGCCGACCTGCTCGACCTGCAGCACTTCCTGCCAGATCTGAGCCAGTTGGGTTTCGAGTCCTTGAGCCGGAGCCACGAACACGCGTTGTGCCGCCGCTGCTTCGGCCCGGGGCAGGGACTTGCGGTCGAGTTTGCCGTTGTTGTTCAGCGGCAGCTTGTCCAGCAGGACCAGGTGGTTGGGCACCATGTAATCGGGCAGTGACTTTTGCAGGATCGCCTTGAGGCCTTGCAGGAAGTCCGCTTCGCTGGCCACCGCGCCGCTGGCAACGATGTAGGCCACCAGTTGCGTGCCATCCTGGGCGATGACGGCCGCTTCGCGCACTTCGTCCCGGGCTTGCAGGCAGGCTTCGATCTCGCCCATTTCGATGCGGAAACCGCGGATTTTCACCTGATGGTCGATGCGTCCGACGTATTCCAGATCACCGTTGCCGTTGTAGCGCGCCAGGTCGCCGCTGCGGTACAGACGTGTGCCCGGCTCAATGGCGAACGCGTCCGGCAGGAAGCGCTCGGCGGTCAGTGCCGGGCGGTTGAAGTAGCTTTGCGCCAGACAGGCCGGCGCGCCGATGCACAGCTCGCCCACGCCTTCGGCCGGCATCAGTTGGCCCGCAGCATCGAGTACGTACAGGGCACGGCCGGCGATGGCGCGACCGATGGGGATGCCGAAGGCGTCGCTGGCGTCTTGCAGCTGGCATTCGTGGGTGCTGGACACCACGGTGGCTTCGGTCGGGCCGTAGGTGTTGAGCAGGCGGATGTGGTTCAAGCCGGCCTGATGCCACAGGCGCAGGCCTTCCACCGACATGGCTTCGCCGCCGACATGGACCTGACGCAGGTTGCCGAGGTTACGCACCACGCCGCTGGCCGATTCGCGGGCGAGCAGGAACCAGTAGGCGGCGGGCAAGTCGGCCACGGTGACGCCCTGCCGGACGATTTCGCTGGCCAGGCGGCCGGCGTCCCACAGGTCGTCGCCGCGCATGATCAGGGCGGCGCCGACGCACAGGGCCGGGAAGCATTGCTCGACGAAGCCGTCGAAGCTGAAGGTGGCGAATTGCAGGACGCGGTCGTTGGGTGTCAGGCGCGAATAGCCGGCGGCGGTCTGGCAGAACTCGCGCAGGGCGCCGTGGGTGATGGCGACGCCTTTGGGTTGGCCGGTGGAGCCGGAGGTGTAGATGATGTAGGCGAGATCGTTGGTGTTTGGGCGGGCCTCTTCGCGGGCAAGCCTTGCTCCTACAGGGGGTTGGGTGGTGTCGTTGATGTTGAGGTGTGTCAGGTGGGTGGGGAGATCTTTGAGCAGATCAGATTCGGACAGCAGCAGGTCCAGGCGGCTGTCGTTGATCATGTAGGTCAGGCGTTCGGTTGGGTATTTCGGGTCGAGCGGGACGTAGGCGGCGCCGGTCTTGAGGACGGCCAGCAGGCTGACGATCAGTTGCGGGCCGCGGTGCAGGGCCAGGCCGATGCGCTTGCCGGGGGCGGCGCCGTGGTCGATCAGGCGTTGGGCCAGGTGGTTGGCCTGGGTGTTGAGCTGGCCGAAGGTCAGGGTTTGACCTTCGACTTGCACGGCCAGGGCGTCCGGGTTCGCGGCGGCCTGGGCGGCGATTTGTTCGTGGGCCAGTTGTGTTGTGGATAACTCGACCGTGGCAGGTTGGCTGATGGCGAGCACTGCATTCTGGCCATCGGCGTCGAGCAGTTGCAGGGTGCCGAGGGCTTTTTCCGGCGATGCAACAAGTTGCGCCAGCAGGTGCTGCAACTGGGCGGACAGACGCTCGATTTGCGCGGCGCTGAAACGCGCGCTGTCGTAGCTGAAGTCCAGGCTCAGGGCTTCGCCCAGTTCGATGCCCAGGGTCAGCGGATAGTGGGTGCGTTCGTGGTTGTGCAGGTTGCCGAACGACAGCCCGGCCGGTGCGCCCTGTTTCAGCGCTTCGGCCACGGGGAAGTTTTCGAACACCAGCAGGCTGTCGAACAGCGCCGAACCCTGCTGCCCCGCCCAACCCTGAATGTCGTACAGCGGCACATGCTCGAATTCACGCATCGCCAGGTTTAGCCCTTGCAACTCGCCGAGCCATTGGCTGACGGTTTGTGCAGGCTTGATCGCGCAGACCAGCGGCAGGGTGTTGATGAACAGGCCCAACTGCTCTTCGATCCCTGGCAGCGGGGCCGAACGGCCGGCCACGGTGGCGCCGAACACCACGCAATCCTGGCCGGTGTAGCGTTGCAGCAGCAGACTCCAGGCCGCCTGCAGCAGGGTGTTGAGGGTGACTTTCTGCTCGCGGGCGAATACCGACAGACGCTGGGTTGTGCGGGTGTCGATAGTGGCGCGGAATTCCTCGCTGCCTTCGGCGCCTACCGGTGGACGCAGGGCTTCGGCCAGCAGGGTCGGGGTTTCCAGGGGTGCCAGTGCGGCTTTCCAGAACTGCTCGCCAGCGGCCGCCGATTGCTGTTGCAACCAGCCCAGGTAATCACGGTAGTGGCCGGTTGGCGCTGGCATCGACTGCCCGGCGGCGTAATGCTGGATCACTTCGGCCAGCAATTGGGCGTTGCTCCAGCCGTCCATCAGGATGTGATGACTGGTGTAGATCAGGTGCCAGGCGTTGGTGCTGGTCTGGATCAGCTTCAGGCGGAACAGCGGTGCACTGCCCAGTTCGAAGCCTTTAGCTCGTTCCTCATCAGCCAATTCATCTGTATCGACGCCTTCAAGCATTTCAAGCGGTAGCACCACCGAACGGGCAATCGCCTGATGCGCGGAGTCGAGTCCCTGCCAGTGGAAGCTGCTGCGCAGGATGTCGTGACGCTCGACCGCCGCCTGCCAGGCGCGGGTGAAACGCGCGGTGTCCAGGCCGCCGATGTCCAGGCGCAGCTGGCTGATGTAGGCGCCGACCTGCGGTTCGTAGAGGGTGTGGAACAGCATGCCCTGTTGCATCGGCGACAGCGGGTACAAGTCTTCGAGGTTTGCCGGCGACAGATCGTCGAGTTGCCCCTGGCTGATGCACGCCAGCGGGAAGTCCGATGGGGTGGCTTGTGCTGTTTCGAGCGAGCAGCAGTGTTCGATCAGCGCATTGAGTTGTTGCGCATACTCGTCCCCCAGACGCTGGACGGTCGCGGTGTCGAACATCTCGCGGCTGAAACCCCAGCTCAGAGACAGCTCGCCGCCGTACACCTGCCCTTCCACCACCAGCCAGTTGCCCAGCGGCGCCGCCGGATCCTGGGCGATGCCGTTGCCTTCGGTGGACGGAGTGAACAGCGCGCCCTCGTCGAACTGACGGTCGAACTGCCCCAGATAGTTGAAGGTGATGCGCGGCTGAGGGAGCGCCGCGAGCTCGGCGCGGGTCTGTGCGTCGCCCAGGTAACGCAGCGCGCCGTAACCCAGGCCCTTGTCCGGCACGGCGCGCAGTTGTTCCTTGATCGACTTGATCGAGGCGCCAAGATCGGCGGCAGGTTTGAGGTTGACCGGGAACAGGCTGGTGAACCAACCGACCGTGCGGGTCAGGTCGACGCCTTCGAACAGGTCTTCGCGGCCATGGCCTTCGAGCTCGATCAGCGTGCTGCCCTCCCCGCTCCACAGGCAAACGGCGCGGGCCAGGGCGGTCAGCAGCAGGTCGTTGACCTGGGTGCGATAGGCCGCCGGGGCCTGTTGCAGCAGTTTGCGGGTCTGTTCGCTGTCGAGGCGGATTTCCAGCTTGTGTTCGAAACGGTTTTCCAGTGCGCCGTTCGGGCGTTCACATGGCAGGTCCGTCGGGGCGTCCTGCAGTTGCGTCTGCCAGTGAGCGAGGCTCTGCTCAAAGGCGCCCAGATGATTCTGCAAACCGGCGACCCAGCGCTGATAGCTGCTGGTTTTCGCCGGCACGCTGCCGCCGGTGTAGAACTGCTGGAGGTCTTCGAGCAACACGCGCCAGGACACGCCGTCCACCGCCAAGTGGTGAACCACCAGCAGCAGACGTTCGCTGCCGTCGGCCATTGCCACCCACAGGGCGCGCAGCAGCGGGCCGTTATGCAGGTCGAGGCTGCGCTGGGCTTCGTCGCACAACGTGTTGAGTGCTTCGACCGATGAGGCTTCGCTGCGCCACAGCACCGAGTCGGTGGTCGGCGCAGCGTAGGCTTGCTGCCAGCCGCCGTCGACCTGTTGATAACGCAGGCGCAGGCTGTCGTGATGGGTCAGCAGTTGTTCGAGGGCGCGCTCCAGTGCTTCAAGGTTCAACGACTCGCGAGGCACCAGCAGCAGCGACTGGTTCCAGTGCTGACGTGAAGGAATGGCCTGTTCGAAGAACCACTGCTGCACCGGCGCCAACGCCACGGCGCCCGTTGCCGGGCCCTGGTCGATCGGCGTCAGCTCGCCGGTGCGGGCGGCCTGGGCCAGGCTGCGCACGGTCTGGTGCTGGAACAGGTCCTTGGGGCTCAACAGGATCCCGGCCTGACGGGCGCGGCTGACCACCTGCATCGACACGATGGAGTCGCCACCCAGTTCGAAGAAATTGTCTTCAAGGCCAACCGACTCGACGGCCAGCACGTCCTGCCAGATCGCCGCGAGGGATTTTTCCAGGGCGCTGCGTGGCGCGACGTGTTCGCGCTGCTGGCTGGAGCCGTCAATCGCCGGCAGTGCCTTGCGGTCGAGTTTGCCGTTGGGGGTCAGCGGCAGTTGTTCGAGGAACAGCAGGAAGGCCGGGACCATGTAGTCCGGCAGGTGCTGACGCAACGCCGCTTTCAGGGTTTCACGCTGGCTGTTTTGCGCATCGTTGTCGGTTAACAGCGCCGGATCGCTCGGCACGATGTAGGCCACCAGTTGCTGACCGCTGGCACCGTCCTGGGCGAGTGCCGCCAGTTCGCGCACGGTGTCCTGCTGCAGCAGCCGCGCTTCGATTTCACCCAACTCGATACGAAAGCCACGGACCTTGACCTGATGGTCGATGCGGCCGACGTATTGCAGGTTGGCGTCGGCCTGATAACGGGTCAGGTCGCCGGTGCGATACAGGCGTTCGCCGCTGCTGGAGAACGGGTTCGGCACGTATTTCTCGGCGGTCAGGCCCGGTCGCGCCAGATAACCGCGGGTGATGCCGGCACCACTCAGGTACAGCTCGGCGGCCACGCCTTGGGGCACCGGTTGCAGATCGGCGTCCAGCAGGTAGCTGGCGGTGTGCATGAGCGGACGGCCGATATTGGCGCGGCCACCGGCTTCGCGACGGGTCCAGGTGGAATATGTGGTGTCTTCGGAAGGGCCGTAGAGATCGTAGACATGCTCGACAGTGGCCTGCCGATACAGCGCATCCACCAGGCTCTGCTTCAGCGGCTCCCCCGCCAGGTTGATGATGCGCACACTCGGCGGAATATGCGCGTCCCGTTGCAGCGCGTTGATCGCCGACGGCACGGTGTTGATCAGGCGCACCTGATCCCGGGCCGGCAGCAGCGGCAGCTCCAGGGCATTGCGGGCGATGATCACCGAGCCGCCGTTGGCCAGGGTCACGAACAGTTCCCACACCGACAGGTCGAAGCACACCGAAGTCGAGGCCAGCACGCCCTGAATGTCCTCGCGACTGTACACCGACTGCGACCAGTCGATCAGCGCCAGCACGTTGCGGTGGGCGATGGCCACGCCCTTGGGCTTTCCGGTGGAGCCGGAGGTGTAGATCACGTAGGCCAGGTTGTCGGGCGTGACGCGGGTGGTCGCTGCGCTGGTCGGATAGGCGGCCAGCTCGATGCGGTCCAGCAGCACGACGGAGGTGTCGTCGGCAACGGTCAGGGTTTCAGCCACGGCTTGCTCGGTCAGCAGCACCAGGGCGCGGCTGTCTTCGAGCATGTAGGCGACGCGCTCGGCCGGGTAATCCGGGTCGAGCGGTACGTAGGCGCCGCCGGCCTTGAGCACCGCCAGCAAGGCCACCAGCAGTTGCTCCGAGCGCTGCATCGCCACGCCGACCCGCACTTCCGGGCCGACGCCGAGTTCGATCAGCTTGTGGGCCAGGCGGTTGGCCTGCTCGTCGAGTTGCTTGTAGGTCAGTTGTTCAAGGCCGAAGGTCGCAGCCAATGCATCCGGGGTTTCGGCTGCCTGCCGGGCGATCAGTTGATGAATGCACAGGTCCTGCGCGAAAGGCGCATCGGCGCGGTTCCAGTCATGGACGATGAGCTGGTACTCGGCCTGCTCCAACAGTGGCAGATCGCTGATGCGTTGCCCGGCATCGCCGACCATGCCCCGCAGCAGGTGCGTCCAGTGTTGCGCCATGCGCGCGATGGTCGCCGCGTCGAACAGGTCGTTGGCGTAGGTCAGCGCGGCGTGCAGCTTGCCGCCCTTCTCCCAGGTGTCGAGGGTCAGGTCGAACTGGGTGGTGCGGCCTTGCCACTCGATCAGTCCCAGCGCCAGGCCGGATCGGGTGCTGACCGTGGAAATGTCCGCGACCTGCGGCTGGTGGTTGTACATCACCTGGAACAGCGGCGTATGGCTGAGGCTGCGCTCCAGCTTCAGGGCTTCGACCAAGCGTTCGAACGGCAGGTCCTGGTGGGCCTGGGCGCCGAGAGCGGTTTCCTTGATGCGCTGTAGCAGTTGGTCGACCCGGGTCTGGCCGTCCAGCTCGGTCCGCAATACCTGGGTGTTGACGAAGAAACCGATCAGGCCCTCGATCTCGCCCCGGTTGCGGTTGGCGATCGGCACGCCGACGCGGATGTCACGCTGGCCGGTGTAGCGATGCAGCAGCACATTGAAGGCGCCGAGCAGCAGCATGAACAAGGTGATGTTGTGCTGTTGCGCGGTGGCCCGCAGTTGCTCGGCCAGTTGGCCGTCAACCGCGAATTCGTAGCGGGTGCCGCGATAGCTCGGCATGGCCGGGCGCGGGTGATCGGTGGGCAGTTCCAGCACCGGGTGCTCGTCGCCCAGTTGCGCCTGCCAGTAGTCGAGCTGACGCGCCTGCTCACCGGCTTCGAGCCAGCGGCGCTGCCACAGGGCGTAGTCGCTGTACTGGATCGGCAGCGGCGGCAGTTGCAGTTGCGTGCCGGCGTCGAAGGCGTCGTAGCAGCGGATGAATTCGTCGATCAGCACGTTCATCGACCAGCCGTCGGAGACGATGTGGTGCAGGGTCAGCAGCAGGACGTGTTCCTGCTCGGCGAGCTTGAGCAGCGTGACTCTTAAGAGTGGACCGGTGCCGAGATCGAAGGGTTGTACGGATTGCTGTTCGGCAGCCTGAGCGACCGCCTGTTCGCGTTCGCTGCCGGGCAAGGTGCAGAAGTCGACGTGACTGATTTGCAGCGGTGCGGTGGTCGGCACTTGCAGCAGGCTGTCGTCGGATTGGGGCGCGAACACCGTGCGCAGGGTTTCGTGGCGCGCCACCAGGGCGGCGAAGGCCTGCTCCAGCGCCGGCAGGTTCAGGGCGCCGGTGAGACGTACCGCGCCCGGCAGGTTGTAGGCGCCGCTGTGCGGGTCCAGCTGCCAGAGAAACCACATGCGCTGCTGGGCGTAGGACAACGCCTGACGATCCTCGGCCTCGACGCCGGCGGGAATCGGAAACCGGGCGAAATCCACCCCCTCCTTGTGCAAGGCCGCAAGGAACATCTGGCGCTTTTCCAGGGGCAACCCGATAAACCGGCGAGCAAGTTTCAAGGAGTCTTCAGCATTCATTTCTGGGTATCCGGATCAGTGGCGGGAAGCACAAAGGCACGTCGTCCCTATAGAACGAATGCAGACCGGAAAAATTAGCGAATGAGAATAACTGTCAGGTGGGGAGGTGGAGCGCGGATTCCGTGGCGGGTGAAAATCAAAAAATGTGGGAGCGGGCTTGCTCGCGAATGCGGTGGGT
>NZ_JAIQWX010000087.1 GCF_020164475.1 Pseudomonas sp. REP124
AAAAGCGGTCATCGAACGCCACGCTTAAAGCCAATTGCGAGAGATAACGTCATGTGCGTCGACGATCACTAAAGATACGGACAACTCAGACGCTAAGAAGCGTTATGTCGTCGTAAATCTCGCTCTAGCTGAATTCGCATCATGCGCATGAACTGGCGGACATTCTCATGTAGTGGCTTGCCGTGCCTAAAAACCATCAAGTTCTTGAACATGACGTCTTCACTGAAAGGCTTCACGACTAGCCCTCTGCCGATGAAGTCGCAAACAGAAATCGGATCGACAAATCCCACCCCCAGACCAAGCATCGCCATTTCACAAATGGTATGAGAAAACGCTGTGACAACCTGGATGTTGGGCACGACTGCATGCGCATTCAATACGTCATCAAAACGATTACGCGCGCTGTCCTCTGGATTTAGCGCTATGAGCCCAACTCCGGCCAGATCAACTGGTTTGATGACGGGTCGTCTGGCCAAAGGATGAGATGGAGACATCACAATGACGCCAGGGTTATTGAGAAACGGAGAATGTTCGAGCGCGGACGCTGGCATTTCATCCGCCATGATCCCGATATCACATTGGCCGGACAGAACGTGCTGGTAGACCTCCTTGGAGCTTAGGATCTTGAGCACGACACGGATGCTTTTGTTAGGAAGATCGAACGCAGCAAGTGCCCTTGGAACAAACGAATTACCCAGGGCCGGGTGGATCGCGACAGTCAGTTCCCCTATTCCAAATTGCCGAAGACTTTTCAACTTGTGTTCAATGGTCTCGACGCCCACGAACAAATGGTCGACATCAACCATCAGGGCTAATGCCTCTTGAGTAGGCACTAGGCGGCCCCGGGTGCGGATGAACAACTGCAACTCGGCACGGGTCTCCAATTTGCGGATCGCCTGACTGACCGCAGATTGAGACACACCCAACATCGTGGCGGCCCTGCTCGTTGAGCCGGTGGTCATCAGCGCGCGAAAAGTTTCGATGTCTCTAATACTCACCTGTCACCACCTTATTAGCGCAGCTTATAGGGCTACCATTCTACGATCTTGTAGAGCGGCGGGGTCAAGCTTCTAATGCAACCTCCTACCGCAACCCCCGCAAGGCAACCCTGAACATGAGTTTCATTGACCACGCGAAAAATCCTTACGCCAGCCTGTCTCCGGCAGTGTGGCGCGGATCAACCGTCGTCTTCGATTCTTTCGAGGACTTCGTGGCCCGCAAGTCACGCCAGCCGGATGGCTATAGCTACGGTATCACCGGCACGCCAACAGCCCGTGGCCTTGAGCAGCGCATCGCACAACTTGAGAACGGTAAACACTGCATCGTCACACCTTCCGGTCAGTCCGCATTGATGACCACGGTCATGGGATTCATACGCACGGGCGACCATATCCTAGTGTCAGATTCGTGCTACGGCGGCTTGAAAGCGTTCGCCCAGTACTGGCTTGAAAAATTGGGGGTGGATGTTGAGTTCTATCCGCCAACTATCGATTCAGGCATCGAACAATTGATCAAGTCCAATACGAAGATGATCTGCCTCGAAGCACCGGGCACGGTCACCATGGAAATGCAGGATATCGATGCGATTACCGCTGTGGCCAAACGCCATGGTGTCCTGACCATGATGGACAACACTTGGGCGAGCCCGTTGTATTTCCGTCCCCTAGACCATGGCGTCGACTTCTCCATTGAAGCTGCGACTAAGTTCTTCGGCGGACACTCCGATGTGCTGATGGGCAGTATCAGCATGAACAACGCTGACCACTACAGCCTGTTGCGCGAGACCCAGAGCATCCTTGGTCAGCAAGCCAGTCCCGAGGACTGCTTCCTTGTCCTACGCGGGCTCGAAACGTTGAATGTCAGGCTCAAAGAGCAATGTGGCAACGCGCTGCAAATCGCTCAGTGGCTGGACCAACAGCCGATGGTCAAACAGGTGCTTTTCCCGGCACTGCCAAGTGATCCCGGTCACGCCATTTGGCGCAAACATTTCCAGGGCAACGGCTGTTTGTTCTCCATGATTCTCCAGCCGGCGGACGAATCTGCACTCGGCGCGTTCTTCAATGCGCTGAAGCATTTCCCGATTGGCGCAAGTTGGGGGGGCACGCACAGTCTGATCGCCTACTATCCGGCTAGCCAGCAACTGGCACGCGCTTTCTCCCCCACTTCAGAACCGATCATTCGGATCTCCATCGGCCTGGAGGACCCAGCCACCCTGATCGAAGACCTGCAAAATGCGCTGCAGACCTACGAGCGCGCGCGACGTTGATGTAGATGCAACAAGGTAGGCGAAAGTAAAAATTCACCACCTTCCGAAGTGTTTGATGCTGCCACCTTTGTGTCCGTATGCGGGCAAACATAACAACAAGCGAGGATGGAATATGAAAACAACAATCAGCATGAAATTCGCTCTTCCCCTGTTCACCGCGCTCACGCTGGGCATCAATTCTGCGCACGCAGAAGACAGCCTGGAAAAGCTCAAGATTCTGGGTGAGATTCGTATCGCCAATACCCAAACCAGCCCACCTTGGAGCTACCTGAACGACAAAAACCAGCCCGATGGCTATGACGTTGCCATTGCTCAGGAAGTCGCGAAACGTATTGGTGTACCCAAGGTGGTTTTCGTAGCGGATAACTTCAAAAACTTCGTCGAAGGCTTGAAGGCAAACAAATACGACATGGTCATGAATGACCTTACCCCGACTGAGGAGCGAAAGCTGCAAGTCGACTTTTCCGCCCCCTATGGCGTAGAAGAATTCAGGATCTTCCGACTGGAAAAGAACTCCGACATACAAGGCCGTGATGACTTAGCAGGCAAATCCATGGGGGTTACCTCAGGTTCAAGCAATGAAAGCTGGGCGCGTAAACACCTGACCCAATCCGAAGTACGCACCTACGACAATGGCGGCTTGGTGTTCAATGATCTAGTCAATGGACGGATCGATTTCATCGTCACCTCATGGTTCAGTGGTGAGAACTACCGCAAAACCAACAACCTGCCAATAACGGCGGTAGGCACACCCCTCACCTACCAGTTATCGGCAGCAGCCTTGGCAAAAGGACGTGACAGCCTCAAGTCTGCCGTCAACGTGGCAATCGGCGAAATGATTGCCGATGGCACGGTAGATAAATACGCGAAGCAGTACATTGGTGATTATTACCACATGACCGAGGGGATCAAGAAAGCTCAGGCAGAGGAATAAGTAATGTTTGAACTCTTTCTGCGTTCGTTACCCCTGCTACAAACCGCGGTTCTGGTAACGCTTGGCTTGGGGCTGGGGGCTTTTGTACTCGGTGGGACACTGGGTCTGGGTATCGCGCTCATGCGAAATTCAGGCGTCAGGTTACTGCGTATGTTTGCCTTCGCGTATGTGTCGGTGTTTCGTGGCACGCCCCTGTTGGTACAAATCCTGTTGATCTACTTCGGCCTGCCCTATTACGGAATCGTGCTGTCACCGATTCCTTCCGCACTCTTGGCCTTGTCGCTATTTGCCGCTGCCTATCTGAGCGAGAATTTTCGCTCCGGTATCAGCGCGGTTGATCCTGGCCAATGGGAGGCCGCTCAATCGATGGGCATGGGGTACTGGGTCTGCCTGCGGCGAATCATCCTGCCCCAGGCATTTCGAATCGCATTGCCGCCACTGGGCAGCCGTCTGATCGGCCTGATCAAGGACACATCGCTCGCGTCGACGGTTACTGTGGTGGAACTCACGCGAGTGGGTGAACAAGTTGGCGCTTCCACCTTCAGGTACATGGAAATGTTCCTGATGATCGGGATGATCTACTGGTTGATCAACCAAATCCTGACCTTGTTCCAAACGTACCTGGAAGGCCGCATGACGAGGCGCTACCGATGAAACAGAAAAAAATCGAAGTCAAGGCTCTTGCCAAGTCATTCGGCAGCAATGCCGTACTCAAGCAAGTCGACCTGGAAGTGTTTGCCGGCGAGGTGGTAGTGATACTTGGGCCCTCGGGCTCGGGCAAAACCACTCTCCTTCGCTCGCTGAACTTCCTTGAGCAGCCTGACAGTGGCACGTTGGAGATTTGTGGTCATCGTGTCGAGGTCGTAGCCGGCAGGAAGCTGTCGCGCGGCGATAACCAGCAGATCACCAAGTTGCGTCAGAAAACTGCGATGGTATTCCAGTCCTTCAATCTGTTCCCTCACCTAACGGCACTCGAAAATGTCATCGAAGGCCTGGTCAGTGTGAAGAAAGTGCCGCGCAAGGAAGCGATCGATAAGGGTATGGCGTTGCTTGAGCAAGTGGGCCTCGGTGAAAAGGCGGAAAGTTATCCCGCTCGACTGTCGGGCGGGCAAAAGCAACGCGTAGCCATTGCCAGGGCACTGTCGATGGATCCGCAGGTGATCTTTTTCGACGAACCGACATCGGCACTGGATCCCGAGTTGCGCGATGAGGTACTCAGTGTGATGCGCAACCTGGCAAACGCCGGAATGACCATGCTGGTGGTGACTCATGAAATCAAGTTCGCACGCGAAGCAGCAGACCGAGTGATCTTCATGGAGGGCGGCGTCGTTATCAAAGACTCGCCAAGTGAACTGTTCTTCAGCGAAAGCAGCGGTGAACGGATACAACAATTTCTGAGACGCCATTAATCACCATCGTGAAATAATCAATCAAATAATAAATACAAAACATCAACTATCACGCGAGGCGCCACATATGCCCTCGCCGTGACGACTGCACTTGCCTAAAAAAACAAAAACAACATCTTCATAACCATAAAAACAAACGCTGCACATGAAGGGCTTAGAGCATGTTCAAATCAGTTAAAGGTATTACGTTAGTTTCTTCAATGATCATAATCCATTCGCAAATAGCGCAAGCTGCATTTGTCGAAAATCAAGCTGACAGCAAGGGGTTTCTGGCTGACAGCAAACTTGAAGTCAAAGCTCGTAACTATTACTTCAATCGCAACAAGACCCACGGAGCAGTGGATGATAAGGATTGGACGCAAGCTTTCCTTGGTACTTACACCTCGGGTTATACCCAAGGCTGGCTCGGGATTGGTGTCGATGCCTTCGGCTACGCGGGTTTCAAGCTTGACGGTTCGGACAAATACTCTGGATCGGGCAACCTGGTCACCAATCACACCGGAGAAAATGAAGATCAGCATGGCAAGGCTGGTGGCGCGGTAAAGCTGCGGGTTTCCAAAACCGCACTAAAGATAGGCGCAATGCGACCGGCAAGCCCCGTCTTTGCCGTGGCCGACTCCCGCTTGATTCCGCAGACTGCAACGGGTCTTAGTCTGCAGAGCAGCGAGATCAAAGGACTGGATCTGGAGGCAGGACACTTTACCTCAGGCTCGAGCCAGGACGACACCAACCATGATGGTCAAATGTGGGCTACCTATGCAGGGGTCACGGCCAATTCCGCGAACTTTGTCGGTGGACGATACAAACCTAACGAGCAAACCGACATAGGGCTGTATCACGGCCAGCTCGAAGACATCTGGGACCAGTTCTACGGCAACATTAACTATCTGGTGCCACTGGGTAGTGGCACCTCTCTTGTATTTGATGCGAACTATTACCGCACCGAAGATTCGGGCAGCTCAAAAGCAGGTGACATCAACAATAATACCTATGCATTGTCCATGGGCTATACCTTCCTCGGCGCGCATCGGGTGACGTTGGCTTATCAGAAGGTAAATGGCGATACACCCTTCGACTTCGTCGGATTTGGCGACAACCGCCGCAGTGGTGGTTCGATCTTCCTGCCGAACTCGATCCAATATTCCGATTTCAATGGTCCTGGCGAGGCGTCCTACCAAGTGCGGTATGACTTGAATATGACCCCCTTCGGTGTGCCAGGCCTCGCGTTCATAGCTCGTTACGTCAATGGTAAGGACATCGACGGCACGCGCATGGACCCCAGTAGCCCATATGCTCGCTACGGCTACGGTGCTGATGGTAAGCATCATGAAACCGACGTGGAGGCCAAATACGTCGTGCAATCGGGGCCAGCGAAGAACATGTCAGTCCGTGTACGCCAAGCTTGGCACCGTGCCAATGCGGATCAGGCTGAGGGAGATATCAATGACTTCCGGGTGATCATTGAATACCCGATCTCAATTCTCTGATCATCCTGTCCCACACATTCAGATTTTCTACACCAATCAAAAGCATTTCCAGATCACCACTCTCCAACGAGAGGTATCTGGAGATGCACTTTATCGGTCCCGCCGTATCCCAGAGAAAAGTTTCGAGCAAACTCTGTAGGTTATAGATCGATTTGAGGGCATACAAAAAATGACCGCAGTTCAATGTAAGGAACGGCTAGAGCAGCCTGCCGAAGACATCGTTAATTATTACGACTGGAAACGCGTTGCTTACTTCATTCATGTTTCAAGAAGACTGGATGATCTTGAAGAGAAAGTATTGATTCCGGAGAAAAAGATCTTTTACCAATTCTCCGCCAGGGGCCATGACATGGCGCAGATTCTGCTCGGACTCAAACTGACCGATCCAAATGACGCAGCCTGTGGTTACTATCGCTCGCGTCCGTTGCTGCTCGCGATGGGAGTGGATCCTGTCGACGCCTTGGGGTCCTCAATGGCGAGAGCAGGGGGCTATTCGGATGGACGTGATATTGGCGTGGTGTTCAACTACCCGAACCCGGGTGGGCCGACAGCACTGCCGATGTGTGGAGGCGTCGGTGCCCAGTACACGCCCACCGCCGGCTGGGCTCAAGCCATCCAGTATCAGAGCCAAGTCCTGCAAAATCCGTCCTACGGTGACGCAATCAGCGTGGTGCTAGGAGGGGACGGATCGGTGGCCACCAATGGCTTCTGGGCGGCGCTGACCATTGCGACAACGCAGCAACTGCCAATGCTTTTCTACATTGAAGACAACGGTTATGGCATCTCTGTGCCCTCGACCTTTCAAACGCCAGGCGGCGACATAGCTGCGAACCTCGCCAGCTTTCAGGGGCTGCACATCCTCAGCGGCAATGGCTCCGAGCCTCTGGAGAGTGCTAGGTTGATTCACGACGCGATGTCACATGTCCGGGGTCGCAAGGGCCCGTGCCTGTTACGCTTGAAAGTTCCTCGCCTGCAGGGACATAGCTTTCAGGATACCCAGGCCTACAAGTCAGTAGATTTCGTAAAGAGCGAATGGTCCCGCGATCCACTACCAAAATTGCGTGAATTCCTGGTCCCGCAACTGATCAGCGCCTCAGAGTGGGACCAGATTGATCAGCAGGCACAAATAACCGTGGAACAAGCTTGTCAGGAAGCAGAGATGCGTCCTGTCAGCGAACCGAGCCGAGTTACCCGTAACGTTTTTTTCGAAACGCAAATCCAGCAACGAGGCGGGCAGCTGCCAGGGGGGTATATGCCTCCCGTTGTGAGCGAGATGCCGATACCGGAGGGCCAGCGTATAAACATGGTCGCCGCCATTCGCCGTACGCTTGATCACGAATTGGCGCTCAATACCAAAGTGGTGGTCTTCGGAGAAGACGTCGGCCCCAAGGGCGGTGTTCATGCCGTGACCTTGGGCTTGCAGGAAAAATATGGCGAAGGTCGCGTATTCGATACCAGCTTGTCGGAAGAAGGCATCGTAGGTCGTGCCGTCGGCATCGCCCTGGCCGGCTTGGTGCCCGTGGCGGAAATTCAGTTTCGCAAATACGCCGATCCTGCGATGGAACAGATCAATGATTGCGGCACCATGCGCTGGCGCACCAACAACCGCTTCGCAGCTCCCATCATACTGCGCATTCCGGGCGGCTTCTTCAAATGCGGCGACCCTTGGCACAGTCAGACCAACGAAGTGCAATTCGTCCATTCGCCAGGTTGGCGTGTGGCGGTGCCATCCAATGCCGAAGATGCCGTAGGTCTGCTTCGCACCGCGCTACGCGGCAACGATCCTGTGATCTTTTTTGAACACCGGGCAATGCTGGATGCAGCTTCTGCACGCCGTCCCTATCCGGGGGACGACTTCGCCCTACCCTTTGGTAAAGCACGCAGCGTCTGCCAAGGAGAGCAGCTCACCATTGTGACCTGGGGTTCCATGGTGGAGCGCTGTCAGCAGGCCAGCGAGGGACGTTCGGTCGAGGTGATCGACCTGCGAACGCTGATGCCCTGGGATCGAGAAGCCGTGCTGAGTTCCGTGCGACAAACCCATCGATGCCTGATTGTGCATGAAGACTCAGGAACCGCTGGCTTCGGTGCAGAAATCGCGGCTGTAATCGCTGATGAGGCGTTTCTGGAACTGGATGCGCCGGTGGTACGTCTGACCATGCCGGATATACCCAGCCCTCACCATCCAGCGTTGATGGAATACGCGCTGCCGTCAGTATCGGATATTCGCGCCAAAATCGACGAGTTGATGGAATTCTAAGATGAATGATCTGAACCGTACAGAACTCGGAGCAACCGACATCATCGCTCCTTTACAACAAGAGGGCACTAAGGCAATCCTGCGGACCTGGCTGAAAAAAGATGGCGAACAGGTACACAAGGACGAACCCATTGCAGAGCTGGAAACCGACAAAGTGGTCGTGGAAGTCTGTGCACCCTGTAGCGGTCTTTTACATGTAGTGATGAGCCAGGACAGTGATGCACCGCCCGGCGCACTGCTAGGTCGTATCGCACAGGGTACGCCACAGGCACTATTGCGCGCCGATCAGGTCAACCCGGCGCCGCGAGAAAAAAAAGAGCAGCCAGACGGGTATGCCAGGCATTCTCCTTCTGTTCGTCGGCTCATCGCCGATCACAATTTTGATCCCTCGACGATCAAGGGATCGGGCCGTGGCGGTCGTCTAACCCGAGAAGACGTGATTGGCGCAATCGGTCGGCAATCGCCACGCGAAGTTCATACGCAGGTGTTCACGCAATCTGCTAGCGCAGAAGCTCCGCCACCAAAGTTGGCTCGCGATATACCCCAAATACCACCGACAGACTCGCAGGTATCGGCGTACGTACCACACAGCAGCATGCGCCGGCGTATCGCCGAGCACATGCAACAGTCGGTTAACACGGCCCCGCACGTTACGTCGGTATTCGAGGCGGATTTCTCAGCCATTATCAAACACCGCGAGAAACACAAGGCAGACTACGCCAGACAAGGGGTCAAACTGACCTTCACCGCTTACTTCATAGCCGCCGCCGCTGGTGCAATGGCCGCGGCACCCGACGTAAACAGTCGTTGGCATCCAGAGCACATGGAGTTGTTCCGCGACGTTAACATTGGTGTGGGTGTCTCACTCTGGGACAAGGGACTGATCGTTCCTGTAATTCATCGTACCCAGGAACGCTCGCTGCTGGGTATTGCATCGCATCTGCAAATGCTCACGGACGCAGCCCAGCGCGGCAAGCTCAAAGCTGAGGATGTACAGGGTGGAACATTCACGATTTCCAATCACGGCGTTTCAGGCTCCCTCTTCGCCACACCGATCATCATCAACCAACCGCAATCGGCGATTCTGGGAATCGGTGCTTTGGAAAAGCGCGTCGTCGTGAGAGAGATTGACGGTTCGGACTGCATCCAGGTTCGTCCGATGGCCTATGTTTCGTTAACAATTGATCATCGAGTGATTGATGGCAGCCAGACCAACGCATGGCTGAGCCGCTTCGTTGAACTGCTTGAAGACTGGCCAGTGGACGCATGATCCAGGAGTACGTCAAAACGATTTGTTTTGAGTGAAGTTCCGCGGTATTGAGCCATGCATGGAAGTTGACGAGTGGTCCATGGAGTGTTCAGATGCCACCCTGTTTCAGGTGCCCCATGCCGCCGTGCATGGGGTGAAACGGGAAACCGGTACGCTCTTATCGAGCAAGTCCGGTGCTGCCCCCGCAACGGTATATGCGTGATGCCTTCGACACACCACTGTGGCTAATGCCATGGGAAGGTGAAGGTGTCCATACGCATGAGCCCGGAGACCGGCCTGAATCTCTTTGGCAAAAATCCTGCGGTGGGCGGGCATGGGCCGGTATCGCCGTGCACGATGCCATCTCCTGCATGCTCTTCTGCGAATTAATTTTCGGGAAGACAATGATTCAACGTTTCGACACACCTGCTTCAACTCTCTTGCTGGGTTGCCTGTTCAGCCCCCTGCTGATGGCAGACGACACGACGCTTGAGCTCAAACAACAGATTGTGACCGCGCCGTCGGTGGAATCCACAACCGTGGCCGACATGGCGCACTACGGCAGCAAAGTGGACATCATCACACGCGAGCAGATAGAGCGAGCCGGACCCAGCGCCGATGTTACCCGCGCCCTGCAGATGTTCGTTCCGGGACTGTACGTAGCTCCGAAAAACGGGCCGTTCGACTACGGCACCTACTCGCTGCTGGGCGGGCGCAACGACGACACGCTGATCCTGCTCGATGGCGTACGCCTGAACAATCGCCTTTACGGCGGACTGTATCTGGACACCTTGCCTGCAAACGCCATAGAACGCATCGAAGTACTCAAAGGCGGGCAGAGCCTGCTGTTTGGCACCCAGGCGATTTCTGGTGTGATCAATATTGTCACGCGCAGCCCGCTGACCCGAACTGCGTCCGGTGAAGTCAATCTCGGGCTGGATACTTTCGGCGGGACCACCGGCGATTCGCGTGTGGAGAAGATCTTCAGCAACGGCTTCGGCGACCTGGGTTTGCTGGCCTATGTCAGTCATAACGTCTCCGAGGGTTATGAGCCGTTCCGCACCAGCGATACTCAAAACGTTACACAGAAGAAGCGCGCCTACGAGGTAACGACCTTTGGCGGTAAAGCGATCCAGTCATTTGGCGATGACGCCAGACTGGAGCTTTTTTACCAGTACGCTGATGCCAACCTGGATTTCGCTCGACCGGTCGATGATCACAAGACCACCAACGACCGTGTCCAGCAGATCGCCACGGCGACCTTCGAGCAAAACATCAACGAGCGCCTGAGCTACTTCCTCAAAGGCCACGTCAACGATTGGGATACGCGCTATACCCGCGTCAACAATACCGAGGGCGGCGGCACTCAGGTGATCAATCACAACGATTACTGGGGCTTTACCGACTGGGGGGTACAAGCTGAAGCCAAGGCCGTGCTGCCGGGCGATCACATCCTCATAATTGGTTCGGATAATCAATGGTTCAAGGGTCAGGATGATGTCTTGATCATCGACAACGAAAAAGCGGAAGCACACGCGCTCTACACTCAGCTGCGCCCTCAGATCGACGCTCTTCCCAATTGGCATCCGAGTATTGGTATCCGACACGAAGCCATGAGCGGTGGTGACAGTGCAACCGTGGGTATGCTGACTTCGCTTTATGACCTTAACGATAACTGGGCAGTGCGAGGCCAATACGGCACCGCTTACAAGCTTCCTAACGCCGAACAATTGTTTGTCAACGAGCCTGGCGATGAGCTGGGAAACCGTGACCTGAAACCTGAAAAAAGCCGTAACGCGGAACTTGGCATCGATTACAAAGGCTCCGTGCTGGAGCGCGACTTGCAAGCCAGCGTCACCCTTTTCAAGCGCAAGATCGACGACCTGATCACCCTCGACGATATTCAGTGGGTCAATGGCCAAGGCCAGATCGAAATGCGCGGCTTCGAAGTGGATGCCAACTTGGCGTTGAACGATCAGTGGAGTCTGCAAGCGGACATGACCCGCAATCTCACTGAGTCCCGCGCAGGGGTGACCATCAACGATGTGCCGAGCTTCTTCGCCCGCTCTCGAATCGGCTATGAATCACTCGATCGGCTATGGGGCACCGGTGGTGCCGTCCGTTACGTCCGCGATGTCATCAGCTCACGGGGGGTAGAATACGGCCATTACTCGGTAGTCGACGCCGACGCCTACCGCTATCTCGACAACGCACACCAGCATCGCTTGAGCCTGTTGGTGGAAAACCTGTTCGACCGCGACTACGTTACAAGCCGCGCCAGCAACGTTGACAACCTGGGTCGACCGTTTACGACCGAAGTGCGTTACACGTATCGCTTCTGATGAATATTCCCAGCACCGAATCCGTTACTTCGTGCAGTACCGTGGACACCCACCCTGACTGGTCGCATATCCCCGACCACTCCCGCCACGTGTTCCTATGCACCGGACCGCGCTGTACGCAGCGCGGCTCGTTGCAGTTATGGAAAAAACTACGTCGCCGTTTGCTCGAGCACGCCCGTATCGAAACACCAGGAGGCGTGTTACTGACGCGTACGCACTGCCAATTCCCCTGCAATCTAGGGCCCGTGTTGACTGTCTATCCGGAGGCTTGCTGGTACCGTGTCCGCAGCGAAGCCGAAGCGCACCGCATTGTGGATTCACATTTGGTGGAAGGTATAGTCGCTGCCGATCTGTTGATCCGGAGTCAGGCTTGAAACGTATTTGGATTCTCATGAGCGCGTTGCTCTGGACCACACCAGTGTTGGCCGGGGACTATCGTAATTGCGGTCAGAACTGGACTCTCGCTCACTCGCCACCTCAACGGGTCCTCGCCCTCAACCAGCATGCTGCCGATCTGATCTTGGCACTAGAGGGAGCGCCCACGTTGGTGGGCGTGGCTTACCTGGATGACAACGGGGATGGGGAAACGCAAGACGACTATTTCGGCGTGCCGGTGATCGCTTCCAAATATCCATCCAGCGAAGTGCTATACGCACAGAAGCCGGACCTGATCGTTGGAGGCTTCGCCAGCGCGTTTGGCCAAGGCATAACTTCGCGTATAGGCTTGGCCAAAAACGGCATCGCTTCCTATCTTCTGGAGTCGGCTTGCAATGGTCACTCCCTGGACTACTTCGGGCATATCCACAACGATCTGCTCACACTCGGCCACCTGTTGCACAAACAGCAGCGGGCCCGCGAGCTAATTGATGAAATGGATGCCGATTTGCTCAGCGCCCAGGCGGCGACCCGCCCGGGAAAACCCATCTCTGTTTTTTATCTAGACAGTGAAATCAATGGCCTGGACAGCGAGGGCAAGCGTGGTTTCGTGACGACTCTGCTTGCCGCTGCGGGGGCGCGAAATGTATTTGCCGAAGTTGATCAATACCGAGTAACCGTGAGTAGCGAAACATTGCTGGTGACTGACCCTGACGTCATCCTGCTGGCTGATGCCATATGGTCGCCTGCAACACGCAAACGTCAGTTGCTGAGAGGTGACCCTGTGCTTTCGAAGCTGCGGGCCGTGCGGGAAAATCGCCTGATTGATATTCCCTTCACTCATGTAATGCCCACTTTCGCCAGTGGGCGTAGCGCTCTGGAGTTGGCAGAGCGATTGAAGAACATGTCTGCGGATTAAGTTCACCACCTAAACGGCTGCGATCCGGCCCTCAATTGGGACCACGGCGGCCTGATTCATCCTGGCCCGGCTGCAATGAATATCCAGGCGGGTAAATCAGGCAGCCAGTGCCTTGCACTCTTTCAGGCAGGCAGCGCAGGAGTCTGCGCAAGCCTTGCACTGCTCATGCTTGTTTTCATGCTTACGGCATTCCGTTTCGCAGCTTGCGCAGACGTCGGCTACGACCCTAGCCATGGCGGGGGTGAATTTGGAGCCTTGCGAGGCCAATTTCATCAAGGCGCCACAGCTCGCCAACAATTCACTGACTGACTGAGCACAGGCGGCCATTTCCTTGTCGCCCTCCCCCAGCAGCACCAGACAATGCGCTACACAGGCTTCGCCGGTCTTGAGGCAATCACTGCTGCTGTCGATCAGGTTGGCGTAACTTTTGCCGTCGGCGGTACCGTTGCCATGATCGTGGTGGTGTTCATGTTCCTGAGTGGCGGTGGCGGCCATCGCAGAGCTGGCCATTGCCACCACCACTGCACCGGCGACGGTCTTCAATACTTCACGTCGTTGCATAATCGTTCCTTTGATCACAGTTGGTTGGCCACCGGCGGAGCTTGCCCACGCTGCCACGTCGGGCCTGTAGGAGAGACCATCCGGAAATATGGTTTCTAAAATCTAGCAATGATTGCAACATTTGGAAACAGTAGCCGTCGAGCTGCCCAAGGCCTCCTGCGGCGTTACATCGCATTGATGAATTTTTACATCGACGCTGAATTCCGGCTAAATGGGTGCCTTCTGTTTGCCGACCTCACTCATGTCCTCATTGAAGCGCATAAGCCCCTGGATAGCCTGCCTGGCCGTGTTGCTGAACGTGATGGCCATGCCGCTGAGCCGTGCGGTACAAACGCCGGATATACAGCTGATGCTTTGGGGAGAATTCTGCTCAGGAGGCACCTCACAAACATTGCCCGCTGGGCTCGACAAACCGATCACGTCCCTTGAGCAAGCATCATCAAAACTAGTCGCGCAACACGGCGACTGCAGCTGTTGCCATGCGGGATTGGTGGCGCTGCCATCGAGTTACTTCCGGCATTTTCTGCCGAGGTATACACCAGATACCTCCCTCGACAATCCTGAACGGCCAACGTTACATCCCAGGATTCGCTGGGCTAGCCTAAGCCCCCGCGCCTCTCCCATCTCCTGACAAGCCTCCCGTCGACATCTGTCTGACGCGGTCTTCATGCCTAACTTTAGCCGTCACCCCATGACGTCTACGCCTTTGAAGCCTCTTAGTCATCAGGAAGTGTGCGCAGTTGAAAAACCTCACCAACCGCTATTATGAATACGTCTGGTATGACCCTGACTGTGCCCAGGCGCCCCTGCACTCACCGGGCGATGGTCGCGCGATTTACGCCGGCGTGACTCTCGACTTCTGATTTTGATGATTGCCGGAGCCGGGGCAGCTCCGGCAATTCAGCGCAATGAACCTGAAACGTATCCATCGCCCGTCACTAACCTGAGGTAATACCGAATGTCCGTTCATCTTGCGAAAAAAGTTATGACCACAGTGGTCTTGCTTGCATCCTTTGCAACCGCCTCGTCTGTCTTTGCCCATGCTCACCTCAAGAGTGAAACACCGGCCGCCGACAGCACGGTCACCGCGCCCAAGGAGCTGCGCCTGGTGTTTTCGGAAGGTGTTGAAGCCCAGTTCACCAAAGTTTCCATCACGGTCGATGGGGCCGCGGTTGAGGTGAAAAGCATCGAAACCGCTCCAAGCGATAAGAAAACCTTGATCGTGACGCCCGAAAAACCGCTGAACGCAGGCAAATACAAAGTTGAATGGCATGCGGTATCGGTTGATACCCACAAGAGCGATGGCGACTACAGCTTCACCGTCGGCAGCTGATTGGCATATAAGAACGCAACGCTGGAATTAAGGCCCACATTGTGGGCCTTTTTTTCGTGAGTGACTCTCGACCTACCAGACAAACCGGATTCCGGTATAGACCGCCCGCCCCGTGCCCGGGTTGTACAACGCTGAATCGGCGTCGGCGCTACCGGCGATGGCGACGTTCGCAATATAGCGTTTGTCGAGCAGATTGCGCCCTTCGACATAGCCGGACCAACCCGCTCGCTGCGGGTCGTAACCGATCTTGAAGTTCAGCAAGGCGTAGTTGTCAGCCTTCACCTGATTGGCATTGTCTGCGTAATAGTTTTGGGGCACCCACTCGGTATTCGGCCCCGCCGAAACACCACTTGGGTGTTTATAGAGCAACTCGGCACGGACGTACTGTGGCGGCACGCCCGGTAGGTCGTTATTGCCGTAGCGCGAGTCACCGTCAAAGAAGAAATCGCTGTAGGTGTAGGCCGCGTTGAACCAGAAACTGTCCCCCTGGCTGAAGGCGGAGCGCAGAACGGCAATGCCCAGC
The DNA here is from genome assembly GCF_020164475.1 of Pseudomonas sp. REP124. GTDB lineage: Bacteria > Pseudomonadota > Gammaproteobacteria > Pseudomonadales > Pseudomonadaceae > Aquipseudomonas. The sequence continues at coordinate 15,656 of NZ_JAIQWX010000087.1, forward strand.
CCCGCTTCGAGGCCTTGGTGCACAGTACGGTCGGCATTGACAACGGTGCACGGACTCCAGGGCGCGGTGGTCAGGCACTGCAATTCATTTTTGATTTCTGAGCGATACAGCGCGACGTCCCAGTTGAAATCCTGTCGATCGCCCCGGGTGCCAACCTCGTAGGTTGTGGCCGTTTGGGCATCAATGTCGGTACTGGCCGGTGAGGCAAAGCTGTTGGCGTCGAAGGTGGGGGCCTCGGCGCTGCGCGAGATGTTCGCGAACACCTGCCAGGCGGGATCGACGTCCCAAAGTACACCAACTTTGGGGCTGAAGTTGTCATAGGTACGATTGCCCGACTGGTCACCGTCCGAAAGAAAACGGTCGCGCCGGTCGCGCTCTTCATGCTGGAACTGCATGCCGGCCACCAGCGCTACATTGGGCAGGAAGTAGAAGGAGTTTTCGCCGTAGGCGGAGACATTCTTCGACTCGTCGACGTTGGAAGCGGCCAGTGCGCCCTTATGGCCCCCTGTCAGGTTTTCATATTGATTGTTGTCAATCTTGCCGTTGTGCAGATTGACGCCGGCCACCAGCCGGTTACGGAACCCGCCGATTTCCCGGTCATCGGTAGCGCGCACGAAGCCGCCGTAGTCATCGACATCGTAATCGAGCCACTGGTAGATCGGGTGTTTGACATGGCGATGGACGCCGAACACGCCGAAATCCAGCGTGGTGAAATCATCCAGGCGCAGCGTGGTCTTGTTGGCCACGCGGACCGAGTCGATATTGCGTTGCTGGTCCAAGCGCTCGAATTCGGAATCCGCTTTGCGGGGCGAATGCAACGCGGCTTCCTTGGTTACCTCGCCCGGCAAGCGTTGGCGTATTTCGTTGGCATTGAAGTAGAAGCGTGTTTCCACATCAGGAGAAAACTTGTAACCGAAGTTCGAGCTGAGGCGTTTCTGGTGGCCATCGCTGTGGTCGCGGTAACCATCGAATTCCTGGGCCGAGCCGGTGACGAAATAATCAAAGGGGCCATCAGCACCACCGGTGCTGGCCTGCGACTTCAGGTAACCGAAACTGCCGCCATCGATACGGCCGTCGAATGCCGACGCATCACGCCCGGTTGGCGTGACGAAATTGATCGCGCCGCCCAACGAGTTACCGCCGTAACGCAAGGCATTGGCACCCTTGTATACCTCGACATAGCGATAGGCAGTGGGGTCTACCTCGAACAAGTCCACCAGGCCGTCGGAAGTGTTGATCGGTATGCCATCCATGTACATGTTCACGCCACGGTTGCCGTAATTGCGTGACAGACCGGAACCGCGAATCGAGACACGTGCGTCATCGCCATACCTGGATTGGGCGAATACACCCGGCACCCAGCCAAGCATATCCTTGATCGTCTGTGCCGGGCCGTTCTTGAACGCCTTGTCGGAGACAACTTCCACCGCGCCGGGCGTGCGCTGGATTTCGGTGGTGGCCTGAGCCGTGTCAGGCACCGTCAATGAAGACACGGAGGCCACGACGCTGGTATCCGGCAGGATGATCGTCTGGGCGCCGTCTTCGGCCCCCACGGCATGCGCAGCCTCGATATTGCAAATCAAGCCCAGGGCCAGGCTCACTAATGGGATATGGCGCATCATGCGCTCCTTTCTTCAGCTTTTTAGTTATGTGATTTGTCCGCGAGTGCTTCTCACGTCAGTTGGGCACAGCCGGACCATTGCTACAGGCACGACCAGGTGCCCTCAGCCAGGGTGCGGTGTGATTGCGGTGAACGAACCTAGGGAGCGCGGGGGTTGGCGGGAGGCCAGATAAGACGCGGTGATGTATCGACGCGTCGTTCAGTAATGGCGAATTTCTTGCCGGACGGATGTAGCAGCCAGCTCAGGCAAAGCAACGCGGCGATGCTCAGGGCGACGGTACTGCATAACGGGCAGCCCATACCCGGCATCAGACTCGTGCTTCTCGAGCCACCGGCGCCGTTATTCACCTCGTCACCGGTACTGTTATCGACCGAGCAAAACAGGCCGCCGACACCATTGAGCTCAAGGCCGGTCTGCTGGCCATGATTGAGGCTACAGGTCAAGGCACTGAACAGGACGCATGCATAGAGAATCCAAGCGATCAAAGAGCGACGACGGTGAAAAACACTCATGGAGTTGGCTCTATGGGTAACGATCTTTATTGTTATTTTCCATCATAGACACACGATAGCTCTCTGCCACCCAGTGTATGTGTGGGGCTCGAGCAGGAGTGTCGCGGGGGCGGGCGGCAGCGCGTCCATTGCAAGATCATCGATACCAAATTGGCGGATCAAGAAACGAAGAGTGCCAGGGCCCTTGCAGGTCCTGGCACTTATGACGCGATGTTAACCCTGCCAAGAGAAACCAACGCATCAGCCATGACTGTAGCATGCACTCACACATAGACAGGATTGCGACAATCCGCCACAGCAAATCTACCTGAGCAACAACGAGCCAATGGCCTGGCAATCGAGCCGATCACTGCGACAAGCTGTCGCATTTGGGGTGTCTGAAATCCCTCATTACACTCAGAAAGCACCACTGTTTCTCCAAGCCCGACTGGCACGTGCTGTGGCAATCCTCATTGCCTTCAGATGGAATGGCGCAGTTCAATGACGCTATCAACACTATAAAAAACCAAGAGATCACACATGAAGAAATTACTGGCTGTTGCCTGTTTACTCGTACTCTCAACCGCCCATGCTGCCCAAGATCCCGAAGTAGTGTTCAAACGTTCTTGTGCCATGTGTCACAACGGCCAATTACCGATGGCACCGAAAAAATCTGATCAGGCGGCATGGAAACCGCGCCTTGAGCAAGGAACTGACGTACTGGTCAAGCATGTGACAGAAGGTTTTAACGCAATGCCCGCGCGAGGGCTATGCATGGACTGCAGCGCTGAAGACTACAAGGCAGTCATTACCTGGATGTCGAAATAAGGACCGCTTTCGAACGAGCGATCCCGCCATTCGCACGTGATCTCACAAGCCCGGGATGGGCAGCCAGCGTCGAAATCCGACGCCGCCCTTACCTGTCAACGGACACCAGGCAAAGTCCCAGGGCACCGGTGGGAGCTCCTCCTGCTCCAGATCAACACCGGGGACGACCCGAGGAGCCACTTTCCAGTCGAACACTTTCATCGGCGACCCTTGCCAGACCAGCACCAGCCCCCGTGCCTGGCTGTCATCGGTATTGATCCAGCGCGCCGCAGCCGCGGTCATGAAGGCATCAATGTGCTCCTCGTGGATTTGTTCCTTGTACGCCGAGGTGAGCAGCCAACGGCAGATGCTCAGGTAATAAGTCCAGTTGAGTGGCGGATGATTGCGGTAGGCCCAGGTCATGAAGCTGCGAAAGATGTTCAAGCCATCGGGCGGATCCAGCTTGAGCAAGCGCGGACAGACGTCGAACAGTGTGTGCCAGTAAGGCAGTAGTCGCGCATCCAGATGGACAAAACACCGGGCATTACCGGGGTAATCGGGAAACGGTAGTAGGAAATCGCCGCGATTAATTACGCGAGACTTCTTGCTCAAGGGGTGGCTGGAGCCATACTGTGAATAGTCGAAAACCCGAGACACGCTGCATTCCTTCTCGTGACGTTTGAGCGGCACCCAGTGACGGTCGCGTCATCGGCGACCTGCCAAAACGGGTGAAAGGGAACAAGCATCGATCGGCTGCAAAAGCCGGCCAACTGCAACGTCAGAACTGAGGGGAAGCGCGAGGATTGGCCGAGGGCCAGGAATAGCGGGGAGGCGCCTTGCAGCGCAGTTCACGACTGGGACGCGGTTGCTGTCCGACTCGAAGCAACCAGGCCAGGCAAAACAGAAAGGCGATGCTCAACGTCACCGCAGAACACATCGGACAGGACAGGTTGCCGGCCCAGCCGCTGGCTGACTGCTCGGTGAAGTCGCCGCTCTTGACGGGGCTCTTGCTGCCCAGCGATGAGCAAAATTGACCACCGATACCGTTGAGTTCAAACCCCAACATCTGACCGTGCCCCAAACCGCAGGCGAACACGTTGAACAGGACGCAAAAGTACAGCGTCCAGGCAACGAGAGAGCGGTTTGAGAGGGACAGTTTCATGGTGGCGACATTAACACTGAGGCACTCTGGATTGAAGATCAGGGCAGGTCTATCAACTCCACTGCCAGCAAACATCCAGGCAGTGGAGTCACTCTCTATCACGCAACCTTGAGCGACTTCACGCAAGTGAAACGCTCGACAAAGGTATTGTCGGCATAACGCTTGAGCGTCCGCGCCACCAGACAGGTGAACAGGGGCTCACACAACACCAGGGGCAGGTACGCAATTGCAAACAAAGCCCAATTGCTCAGCGGAGTCGGTTCTTCGCCCATGGACAACCAGAAGCCCACCATTGCAACGACGCCGGTGTAATACAGCGCATCAAACTTGACGACTTCCGCCCAACGAATACTGCGACCGGCAACGTCGAAGAAGCGACGACCGAGCAGGCCATGGGCGGCGGTCAACGGCAGCATCAGGGACAACGAGTTGACGCCCAGATGCACTAGGTCCTGGGGTTCGAACAACAGCCCTTGTAACAACAGGCCAATAGCAAAACCAAACAGCGTCGGGATGAAACCGAAGATGATGTAAACCGCAGAGGCACCGACAAAATGCAACTCCGAAGCGCCCACCGGTAAATGGAAAATTTCCATGAACACCGAGAAAAACGCTGCGGCGAGTATCGTTTTGATCAGGTTATCGGGGCGCAACAATTTCGGCGAAAAGGCCGCGAGCGTGGCGATTGCAGCAGCGTTGGCGTACAGCACTTTGGCGGCATTGAGTACGCCAGGTTCGATATGCATCAATTCTCCCTCCGAGGGATGCGGTCTGGAAACTGCCGGGGTATTGGGCAGCACTCGTGGCAGGTCTCCTGGCTCACGGCTCGACACCCTCCCGCGCCTTCCCGGCCGAAATCGACCAGTGGCATCCGCGAAAAAGCTAACCGTTTACAGTTGCGGGGGCAGCGCAGGAATAGCCGGTGGGGCGTACCTGCTTCCCTATTGCTTCACCGGATGGTGAAACCACAAAGCGCCAACAGAATAAGGGTTTTGCTGGACCTGCGCACGAGACGAAAAGCCTTTTTTTACGAGGTTCCATAACGCCCTGCGCGACAGGCTGCCACAGGGTCGGTGGGCGCCACGGAAAAGCAGCTCAAACGCACAAGCTGCGCCAGAATGTCGCAGATTATTGAAACCGAAGGACCTCGTTAGACTTTGCGGCCCTTCCTGCGGCGGGCGAATACATGCTGGAAAAGCACAATTGGATTGCTCATGTGCCTTCGGAGCCGCTCGGTCTGACTCGATATTGCACCCGGCGTTTGAGCACAGCCAAAAACATACTGGCCAGATGGCACATCCGAAAACAGGCTGCTAGATTCACTGCCATGGAAAAGTCCCGCAAAGACCGCTCGCTGATTGCCTGGATGCTCTATGCCTGCGTCTTGTTCAATCTATTGTCTTGCGGTATTGCCCATGGCCAGATGGCTGGCCTGACCCTCAACGGCGCTGGCGGGCAGTTTTGTTCGGTGTCCAATTCCGGCATGGGCGACTTCGACAGTGATCTACCCGCCCTGTCCAAGAGCAGTTGGGCCAGCCAGTTCAACTGCCCTGTGTGTTCCTCTATTACCTTAAGCCTAGCCTTCTTGTTCTGCCTTGCCTGGCTTGTGCAGACGCGCCGTGTTCAACGAAAACCCGTTGAAACCCGCAGCAAAGCACCTCCCCGCTATTCCTGGCCCTCGGCCAACCCTCGCGCCTCTCCGATGTTCTGATCAGCCACGATTATCAGCGCTGTATCTATGCCCGCTCGACCTTCAGATCCTGTGATCCTCAAGAGGCCGGGGCGCAGTACGGTTGTGATGTCGGTACCTGACACGCGTTTAGGTGCGCCAACGCTGGCGACTTTCACAGGTGCAGCAATACCCGGCGATGCATGGGGATGCACCGCTGGTTGACGACCTCAGGTATTGAAAAATACACGGGCACTGACTCCGCCATGGAGCAGTGCACCGTGAACAAGGAGCACAGGGCATGACGCACAAGGCTATTTGGTATGGAGTATCGCTATCAGTATTGGGGGCCACAGCCGTTGCAAGGGCCGCGGACAAACCCGTTGAATTGCCACAAACGATGGTGATCGGCTCCTCGGTGATCGACCAGAACAAGGTCGACTCCTTTGGAAGCCTGACCACCGTGGTCGGCCAGGAACAGATCCACGACCTGAACGCCCTGGACCTGGCCTCGGCTTTGCGCCGCACACCAGGCGTCACGGTGTCGCGCTTCAACCCAGTGGGTTCGTTCGGCGGCGCTGAAGGCGGCGCGGTGTACATCCGGGGCATGGGCGCCAGCCGGCCTGGCAGTGAGATCAAGACCTACATCGATGGCGTGCCCTTTTACATGGGCGTCTGGGGCCATCCGCTGCTGGACCTGCTGCCGATCAATGCCATGCAAAGCATCAGCGTCTACAAAGGCCCGCAACCGCAAAAATTTGGCAACACATTCGCGGCAATCGACCTGACACCGATCAGAGCCGAGGAAGGTGACAACCAGCATGGCGAATTGCAGGTCACCGGCGGCAGTTTCCACACCGCCACCGATCAAGCCTCGCTGTATGGCCGCAGTGGCGACTGGGACTACGTACTCGCACAGGGTGCCGCGCACTCGGACGGTGACAGGCCAGACGGTGATGGTCGCTTGAGCAATGGCCTGGCGCGTATCGGTTACCGAATGAACGAGAACTGGAGCACCGGCCTGCTGCTGTTGCACGCCGACAACCACTCCTCGGACCCTGGCCAAAAAGGCCTGCCGGAAACCAAGACCGGTGAGTTCGATACTCGCGGCACCTTGGCTTCGCTCTCGCTCGATCACAACTACGATTGGGGCAATGGCAGCGTCAAGCTGTACCACAACGAAGGTCGCGGTAGCGCCCTGGATCAACCGGGGCTTGATGGCGACACCATCAGCGACTTCACCTTGCAAGGGCTGCGTTGGGAGGAAAACCTGCGCCCATGGCAAAACGGCGAAGTAGCGTTGGGTCTGGACGTTGATGAGATGAAGGGCGACGTGACTTACAAACGTGTAGCACCCGCCCCTCGCGGCGAATTTGACACGCCGACCCTGCGGGTCACTTCGCCGCACGTAGCGGTGAGCCACGCCTTCGAACTGAACGACAGCTGGACGCTGACCCCTTCAGCGGGCGTGCGCACGTACGAACACAACGTCTTCGACAGCGCCACAGCACCTCACGCGGGTGTGCTGCTGTCGACCTCCAATGTCGAGTTCCGTGCGAACCTGTCTCGGGGCATCAACTACCCAGGACTCGAAGCGCCAGTTCTTTCAAATCTGATCCCGGCCCTGGGTCAAAGCTGGAAGGACCTAAAGCCCGAGAAGCTTGATCACCAGGAACTGGGCGTCAAATTCAATCCGTTCGACAGCACGACACTGGATCTGGCCGTGTTCAAGGACAAGTATCAAGATCGCTACTTGTTCGCGTTCCCGCCTGTCGTGTCACAGCCCTCCTTCACCAACCTGGGCGATTACGACATCAAGGGTGCCGAGGTCATCTGGCAACAACGCTGGACCGATAACTGGAGCAGCTTCGTCGGCTTCACCTGGCTTGATCCATCACTGAAAACTCTGCCTTACGCACCGAAACAATCGCTGTCGCTGGGTACTACCTATGAGACCGGCCCTTGGCGCTTCAGTGCCGATGCTCAGTATCAGAAAGACATGTACGTACTCGCCGAGGAACGCACCGCCGGTGCAACCAACTTCTCGCAAGTCGACAGCTTCACCGTCGTGAACCTGCGTATGGGTCATGCCGTGCCTGCCTTGGGCAAGGTCGGCGAGGTGTTCGTGGCGGTTGAAAACCTTTTCGACCGCGACTATGCCTACCGCACCAATTATCCAATGCCCGGCACGTCCGCTCAATTGGGCGTGAAAATGGGCTTCTGATCCCATGCGATACCTTCAGGCTGCCGGTCCTTCGACGGCAGCCTAAACTCAAGGACCCGTACCATGAAATTTGCACCTTTGCTTCTTCTATTGGCAACCCTATCCACCGGTGCCCTGGCTGACACCGCTACGGACCAGCAAAGCATCGAACACATGATGCGCCACACCTGGGAACGTCCGGATGCACCACTGGATGTCGGCCCGGTCACGGTCGAAGGCGATCATGCGGTAGCTGGCTGGACCCAGGGCGAACGCGGCGGCCGTGCACTGTTGAGCAAAAACGAGAAGGGCTGGCGAGTAGTGCTGTGCGCCGGTGACTCATTGCTGGACCCGGCGACCCTGCGGAGCGCCGGGCTGACATCTGAAGCGGCAACCCAGATGAGCCAGGCTGTGACACAGGCCGAGAGTGCCCTGCCGCAAAGTCGAGTGAAGCAGTTCGCGCTGTTCAAAGGGGTGATGAAAGTGGATGCGGAGCACTCGTCCACTCGATAACTATTGTTCATGCTGCGTGCTTCCCGCGGGCTAGACAGGAGAGCTACTTCTTCAACACAGTCGGCCGGTAGCTGTCCGTCGCTCATGTACCGGCGTAAGATATGAACTCAGTTCACCTGCCTTGAGTAGAGCGAGTATCCAATGAGTGATTCTGTGCGGGCGACTGTGATATGTCAGGACCCAGGCGATGGAAGTGGGGATGTGATCATAGATCTTCCTCCTGACGTCCTTGCAGCGATGAGCGTTGGCCTCGGTGACTTACTGACCATCGAGTTGGTTGAAGGAGCGATAGTGCTCAAGCCAATCAGAGATGCTGATACGAACTCCAGAGCCTAGAACGGCCAGAAGCAGTCATTCAAGGTGATTCGATTGCACTCACCCACTGAGCATCATGATGCAGTCCATTGACTACCAATGCCTTGATGGTCCCGTACTTCAACTCATCGACACAGCGAAAACCGCGCCGGCGCGCGCAACTACTCGCTCGCCGACATGCAAGCTGACGGCGGCAAACGCCAGTTGACGTCCTTTTTTGGAGTACTCAAGGCGCACTTCCAGCCACTCATTGATTTGGACTGCGCCGAGATAGTCCAAGGTCATGCTTGCCGTGATCAATGGCTGTGGAGGGTCGCTGGAAAATGCCATGGCGTAACCCATACCCACATCGGCTAATGTCGCTAATACACCGCCATGCAAGGTGCCGCGGCCATTGGCATGTCGTGAGTCAGTCAATAATCCCAGCTCCAATTGCAGCCCGCTGCCACTCGCATAGATCGGGCCAAGCAAATCAAGCAACGGACTACTACGGGTAAACGGGGTGAAGCCCTCAGGAATTGCCGTGGTGTTCATGGACCCTCCTTGTGCCGGCTACTAACCGGCGTCATTGACCTGAATACATCGATTCAACTCGGGGGGGTTATTTGTAATCGTGCAGGTGGGCAAGAACTATGGGTGTACGGAATTTGCCGTCATAAACCGTGCGCCCTGAATCGGCAGCACTGACAACTGTTGAATAGTCGCCTATGAACTCGATAATCCGCTGAGTCTTCGCAGGAAACAGCCATGTTTCGGTCAGTGCATAGACCCGGATACGAGTGCGACTGCGTCAACCTTTCCCCAGGTGTCAGCGGATTTGGATAACCACGGCACACATCAGCTTGCCGAATGAGGGGCAGCCAATTTTAATGAGCCGCCCAGATCGGTCCGTCGCGCCTTCACAGCTAACTGCGCCGCTTAGACAGTTGGAATTGTCCCGCCATCGATTACGTACTCGACACCTGTGAGGGCGCTTGCCTTAGCCGAAACCAGAAAACTGATAAGGTCGGCAACCTCCTGTGGTTGATTAGGACGACCAAGGGGAATACCTCCTAGCGAGTCCATTACAGACTGCCTGGCTGCCTCTTCGTCAATCCCGCCTGACTCCGCAATTCGCTTGACCAAGCCAACAGCAGCCTCAGTTTCCACCCAACCTGGAGACACCCGCAGTACCCGTACACCCTGCGGACTGAGTTCTTTGGATAACGCCTTACTGTAATTTGAAAGCGCTGCCTTTGCGGCCGCGTACGCTGTTGTAGCCTCGCAAAGCGGCAACTGGCTTTGGATCGACGTGACATGAATGATCACCCCGCAACGTTGCGCAACCATCAGGGGCGCCAGCGTGCGATCTATTCGAACCGAGGGATAGAAGTTCAGGTCGAACGCTGCGCTCCAATGTTCCTCCGTCAAAGCCTGGAACCCACCGCCCGGGGCCGAAGAGCCACCCAATACATGAACGACAATATCGATGTTGCCCCATCTGCGTTGCACTTCGCCGACAACAGCTTGGCAACCGTGCAGCGTGGTTAAATCCGCAGCGAAAAAACAGTCTTCTGAAAGCCATTCGGGACGATGCCTGGAAGTCGCAAGCACGTCGACGCCCTGCCCCTGCAACGTTTGAACGACAGCTTTCCCTATCCCCTGCGTACCTCCAGTCACAAGAGCGCGGCAACCTTCCAGCCCATTACCGGCATTCATCAACGAATCTCCAGAGCAGTTATCTTTCCATCATGAACACTGAAGGTATGCGTCACTACCACAGGGCTGCCGGGAAAATGACCGGAGAGCCGTACTCTGATCACCGACTTCGCCCCATTCTCCTGACTGTCCAAAGGTTCGGCGGTGTATCGGTATTTCGCTTTCGCAGCCGCTCTCCATGCGCTGATGGCCTCAATACCTACGATGGTTTTCCCCTCATCCAGGACAGTCGCATCATGCGTAAATACGGTGTTTAAGGCGCCGATGTCGGTGCCGGCCTCATTTGTAAAATAGGCTTCAATGGCTGGGTGCTGAGCGATACTCATCGAGTTAATCTCCTGATGGACAAGTGCTACTCATGATCAGCGCCTCAGCCAAACTCGACAAGAACGCACGAAAAAGTAAGTGGCTACGATGAGCTATAAAAAAATCTACACACCTGATTCAGCGGCCGAAGATGTCAACGCCGTACTTGCATTGCTGCGTGGCAGATGGAAGTTGGTCATCTTGTTTCACCTCTTTGATGGCAAGGTTCAACGCTTTTCAGATCTCGAACGCGTTGTCAGTGGCATATCTCAAAAAATGCTGGCTCAACAGCTGCGGGGGCTGGAGCGAGATGGACTGGTGATACGTACCGTCTACGACGAAAAGCCACTTCGAGTGGACTACCGCCTGACAGAGTGGGGACAAAAGCTTTGTCCTGTGCTTGATGGAATGTTGAAGTGGGCGGATTCAGCTAACTGAGCAACTAAAAGCTACTAATCGACGGGGTTCGCGGACTGTATGCTTTTTGACATTCTGAGCGTCAGCCAAGGGTCGGGTACTGCAATTCGTGACCGGCAGAAAAC
>NZ_JAIQWX010000088.1 GCF_020164475.1 Pseudomonas sp. REP124
GCTTGCCCGCGAATGGGGCGACTCGGTCTCAAGGCTTGAGCGCCTTCTTCGGATAAATGTCATACCGACTGGATTTGCCATCCAGCGCATGACTCGGCTTGGGCCCTTCGATACACGGCGCCTTGCGCGGGCGTTTGACCACAACCCGGTGAGTCGCCAGCGCCAAGGCCGCCTGCAGCAAAGCCGGGGCATCCGGGTCATCACCTACCAGCGGCCGGAACAGGCGCATTTCCTTCTTCACCAGCGCGGTTTTCTCGCGATGCGGAAACATCGGGTCCAGGTAGATCACCTGCGGCGGCTCGCCTTCCCAGTTGTTCATCACCTCGATCGAATTGCCCTTGAGCAGATGCATGCGCGCCACGATCGGCGCTACGTCGAAATCCTCCGCGCCACGGGCCAGGCCATCTTCGAGCAAGGCCCCGATCAGCGGCTGGCGCTCGATCAGGCTCATCTCGCAACCCAGGCTCGCCAGCACGAACGCATCCTTGCCCAGCCCCGCCGTGGCATCCAGCACCCGCGGGCGCACACCCTGAGCGATGCCGACCGCCTTGGCGATCATCTGCCCGCTGCCGCCACCGTACAACCGACGATGAGCCGCGCCACCCTCGACGAAGTCCACCCGCACCGGCCCCGGCGCATCCGGGCCGAGCTGTTGCAGCTGCAAGCCCTGCTCGCCCACCTGCAAGGCGAACTCACCGTCATCCACCTGCAACGGCAGGTCCAGACGTTCAGCCCACTGCTCGGCCTGTGGCTGAAAAGTCTCGCCCAGGGCTTCGACATGGATGCGGCACGCCGCCGGTTGATCAATCATTGGAAAATACGCTCAAAAAATTAATGATCGGCAAAATCGGCCGATAACAAAATTATCGAGCATTTTGCCAGAGCCGAGCGTCGACCGAGAGTCATGTCAGACATTCAACCCATCATCTCCGGTTTTATTTCGCCCTACGGCGACTACAGCCGGCAAAACACCCAGGCACTGAGCGGTGTCAGCCACATCTGGCAGGATTTTTTTGCCCGAGCGCTGAACGAACAGTCGGGTGAGGTGCTGCCTGAATCGCTGAACTTTCCACCAGTGGATCTCGAAAGCCCGGACGAACCCACCGTCGGCAGCGACCTGCTGGCGCACATCGTTGCTCAGCGCGAGTGCGACGTGAAAGACAACGAGATTCGCCCGCCCGAGCCGCTGTTCCTGCCGATTGCCGAGTTCGAAATGGATTTGGCCGACAAACCTTTCCCACCGTTCCCGCCGGAAGAAATCGTCGCCCAGCAGCGCGAGCAGAACTTCGACAGCGGCTGGGTCCGCCCGATCGTGCTGACTGCCGGTCAACCGGTGCCGGAAGCAGGCCCTGCGCCACAACCGCGTCCATTGCACCTGCCGATCGCCGAGTTCGAACTCGATCTGCTGGACAAACCGTTCCCGCCGTTCTCGCCGCAAGAAATGGTCGAACAACAGAAAGAACTCGACTTCGATAGCCGCTGGGCGCGCCCGATCGTTCTGCAGAACCTGCGCCTCGCCGCCTAACCTTCGCCTTCAGTTACAGACCCACCACGGCCCGACATCGACATGAAAGTGATTGCGATGGGCGGCGTTGTAATCCGGGCTCAACACCACGCTGAACAGGCCACAGGCACCGTCGCGGACCTGCCTTAGAAACTGCGCATCCTGATTGTCCTTGGGCCAGTCCTTGAGCACGCTGATGGCGCGGCCATCCGCCAGGCGGAAACCGGCGATATCCAGGGCGTTGGCTGAAGCGTGTTGACTCAAGCGACCACTCTCGCGGCCGTAGACATTGCGACAGGCAAAGCTTCCCAGATGATCGACCCGCGCCACGTTCTGACCATAGATCGCCTGCGCTGCCGGTTGCAGCGCGTGATGTTCGAACAGGGCGAAGGACACCGCCAGACGGCAACTGGCAAGGAAGCTGCTGCTCAACGCCACATCTCCGCCCTGCACTCGCAAGGCGTCGGTCAACGGGCACTTGGCGTCTGGGCTGTCGGCCTGACGGGTCACCCGTAGGCCGGAACTGCTCAGAGCCTGATCACAAAGCTGCGGATCAGCGCGCAGGCGCATCAGCTTGTAGCGGGTCAGCAGGTTCGGCGGCGCCTTCACATCCAGCGGCGCCCAGGGGTTCCACTGCGGCGGCACGGACACCCAGCCGCGCCAGACGCCCAAACCCGTCGCCGCTATCATCGACAGCCCCAGCAACAGCCACCAACGCAAGCGCATCGTCAGCCTTTGAAAAACTGATTGGCCTGAGCGTAGGGCATGGAGCGCGAGGTGAAGCTGAAGGTGCCCGACGTCTTGATCTCTTCGGCCGCACGGTAGAACTCGCCCAGTGCCGCCAGGGACAGCGCCGATCCGACACTGACGCGCGTGACGCCCATCTCGCCGAGTTGCTCGACCGTCAGCTTTAATCCGCCGGACATCAACACATTGACCGGCTTGGGCGCCACCGCGCGGACCACCGCCAGCACCTCATCGGCGTTACGCAACCCTGGCGCATAGAGCACGTCGGCGCCGGCTTCGGCGAAGGCCTGCAAACGGCGAATGGTGTCGTCCAGGTCCGGATTGCCGTGCAGGTAATTTTCGGCGCGAGCGGTAAGGATGAATGGGAACGGCAAGCTGCACGCGGCAGCGACGGCGGCCTTGACCCGGGCCACGGCGTGCTCGAAGCAATAGATGGGCGTGTCCGGGCGACCGGTGGCGTCTTCGATCGAACCGCCGACGGCGCCCGCGCCAGCGGCCTGCACGATGCTTTGCGCGCATTCGGCGGGGTCATCGGCAAAACCGTTTTCCAGATCCACCGACACCGGCAGGTCGGTGGCGGCAACGATCGCCCTGACGTTGGCCAGGGTGTCGTCCAGAGTCAGGCCGCCATCGGGGCGCGCCTGGGAAAAGGCGTAACCGGCACTGGTAGTCGCCAGCGCCTCGAAACCCAGGCCCGCGAGCATTTTTGCCGAGCCGGCGTCCCAGGGATTGGGCATCACGAATATCCCGCCGCGTTCGTGCAGGGCTTTGAACGCTTGGGCTCGAAGGGTTTGCGCATCCATTGGCAGGCTCCTGAAAAGGGGAACGAATCCGCCTTCAGAGCAGGCCAAGTTGCTCGGCGGCGGGCTCTCTGTATAGCTCAGGCAGCGCCGGCAAGCCAGGCAATCGCAACATCAACCGGCCATGAAAACGCTGCGCCAGCTTCGCCGCCAGCACGTTGTCGGCGGTGTGCAGGAAGATATAGGGCGTACGGCCTTCTTCGATCCACAGGGCGATTTTCTCCACCCAGGGCGTCAGGAACGAGTCGTTTGCTTCAAGCGTAGGATGGCCGATGAAGCGTACCTGCGGGCACTGGGTAAACGCCGCCGGACGTGGGGGAACCCTGGGCTTTTTCGACTGGGCGTGCAGCACCGAAGGCTCGGTGGAAGTGCAACTGAACAGCGCGCGCGGATCGAGGCAGATGCGTTCGACCCCACGATCCATAAGCAGGCGGTTGAGCATGCGCTCGCTGTCGCCCTTGGCGAAGAAATCGTCATGCCGCACTTCCACCGCCAGCGGTCGTTGCAGGGCGTCGATGAACCCGGCGAGTTCGGGCAGGCGCTGCGGGGTGAAGCTTTTCGACAGCTGCAACCACAGTGGCGATACCCGCTCGCCCAACGGGCTGAGCAATTGGACGAAGGTTTCGGCAGCGGTCAGTTGCTCTCGCAGGTCGCCGCCGTGACTGATGTCACCGGGAAACTTGGCGGTGAAACGAAAATGCGCAGGGAGAATTTCTGCCCAGCGCTGCACGGTACTGGCAGCCGGGCTGGCGTAGAAGGTCGTATTGCCTTCCACCGCGTTGAAAACCTGGGAGTAGAGATTGAGGAAATCGGAGGATTTGGCATCGGCGGGATAAAGGTAATCGCGCCAGGCGTTTTCGCTCCAGGACGGGCAGCCGAGATAATAAGGCAGCAGCATCAGATGTACAGATCGAGCCCCAGCACTTCAGCTTCCCAATCGACGAAACCGGCGGTGCTCAGGTAGCTGGCCAGGGCCATCGCCACGCTCTTGCTCATGGCGCGGTGGTAAAGCATGTCCTGCTGACGGGCGGGGAGGTTGCTCAGGCGTTGGGCGGCAGCCTTGGCGCGGGCGGCCAGTTGTTCCTCGGTGGGAAACTCCAGCTCGCCTTCGATATCGACGGACTCGTCTTCCACCACAGCGCCTTTGCGAGGCTTGCGCTTGATAGGGTAGGAATGAGAGGAAAGGCCGTCTATACGCATAAGTGCATGCTCGGTATCAGTGATGGCAGTTTAGTGTCGCTCAACCCACTTCGCAAACCGCCGAGTGATAACTAGAACACATAAAAGGCAAAAGGTTTAAAAGCTGGGGTTAGAAACGGACGATCGGCGCTGTTTGGGAATTTATCGCCAGCCCACATCTATGCAGCCCCCGAAAAACCTGTAGGAGCGAGGCTTGCCCGCGAAGGCGTCAGGTCAGTCGACATGGATGTCGAAAGTGCTGACCTCTTCGCGGGCAAGCCTCGCTCCTACAAGGATGTGCGCCAGGGTTTACCGCGCCTTCGGCGTTGCCACTTTGTCCCGCAGATACACAGGCTGCGCCTCATCGGCCACAATGGCCTCGCCGCGCTCCCAGGCAAATCGCGCCAGGGTCAACAGATCTTCAGCGTGGGGCAGCATGCCTGCGTCCTGCCCGCTCAAGTTCACGGCAATCCGCTCGCCATAACCCCAACCGGTCCCTGCGCCAAACCATTCGCCATTGGCATCCGCCGGCAGTGCAGCCGCTTCCGGTGGCAGGACCGCTTCCTGCCCGACCAGCCGCATCTCCCCCGCCGTTTCGCGGTAGCAGCCCCAATACACTTCATCCATGCGCGCATCGATAGCCGCCGCAACCTGACTGGCGCCGTGTTCGCGAAAGGCACGCTGGGCCAGGACGGCAAGGTTGGACACCGGCAACACCGGACGATCCAGCGCGAACGCCAGGCCCTGCACGACCCCAATGGCAATGCGCACACCGGTGAATGCACCCGGTCCACGACCGAAGGCAATCGCCTCGACCGCCTGCAAGGTGGTGCCGGCATCGGCCAGCAACTGCTGGATCATCGGCAGCAATTTCTGCGCATGCAGGCGCGGGATCACCTCGTAATGGCTCGTCACTTTGCCGTCGTGCAGCAAGGCAACGGAGCAAGCTTCAGTCGCGGTGTCCAGGGCCAGCAAGGTGCTCATCGATGTTTCCAAAAGTGTTATCAGAAAAAGGGCGTCAGTATAAACAACTACGGCCCGCAAGCGGGCCGTGGATGATACAGCGAGTCAGACTTTTCAGCTCAGGGCTGCAAGCACCTTGGAGGTGATTGCTTCAACCGAACCAACGCCTTCGATGTGGCTGTACTTCGGCTTGCCATTGGCAGCCGACAGATTCTGGTAGAAAGCCACCAGCGGTTTGGTCTGCGAGTGGTAGACCGACAGGCGATGACGCACGGTTTCTTCGGTGTCGTCCTTGCGCTGCACCAGCTCTTCACCGGTGACGTCGTCCTTGCCGGCCACTTTCGGCGGGTTGTAGACGATGTGGTACACGCGGCCGCTGGCCTCGTGAACGCGGCGACCGGCGATACGCTGGACGATTTCTTCGTCTTCAACGGCGATTTCAACCACAGCGTCCAGTTCGACACCGGCAGTCACCAGGGCTTCAGCCTGAGGAATGGTGCGCGGGAAACCGTCGAACAGGAAACCCTTGGCGCAATCGGCCTGGGAAATGCGGTCCTTGACCAGCGCGATGATCAGGTCATCGGAAACCAGGCCACCGGCATCCATGATGCCCTTGGCCTTCAGGCCCAGCTCGGTGCCGGCTTTGACCGCTGCACGCAGCATGTCGCCAGTGGAGATTTGTGGAATGCCGAATTTCTCGGTGATGAACTTAGCCTGAGTACCTTTACCGGCCCCGGGAGCTCCCAGCAGAATGACGCGCATCGATGTGCTCCTCAATTTTTTATATGGATAACGTCGGATTCGCCTCGTGGGGCCAATCTCAAAAATAGGGTCCGCGACCGCCCAAACGGCCAAAGGCTGATCAAGATACACAGCAGGCTGCGCCCACACAAGCCGCCAAAAGTCGGAGAAACCGCTGCCTGCTGCGACGTTTTGGCGCGGTTCTCCCCGTCGCAACCCCATCATTAACTGTCGCCTGGCCGTACTTTTTCAACGGCCATCGATCGGCATCCCGCGCACGCGCCGGATGCCTTCCCCCACCGCGAAAACCTTAGCCGGTATTACGCAAACCGGCGGCAATTCCCGCCACAGACACCAGCAACGCCTGCTCCACCGGGCTGCCCTGCGCCACTTCCTGTTGCCGGGAACGCGCCAGCAATTCGGCCTGCAATAGATGAAGCGGGTCCAGGTAGGTGTTGCGCAGGCGGATGAATTCAAGGGTATCTGGGCTATGTGCCAGTAGCTGGGACTGGCCGGTCATCCCCAGAACGATCGAGCATGCCTGCGACAATAGGTCGCGTAAGTGCGCGCCCAACGGCAACAGATCCGGCTCGACCAGACGCTCGTCGTAGGACTGGGCGATTTCCGCGTCGGCCTTGGCCAGCACCATCTCCAGCATATCGATGCGGGTCCGGAAGAACGGCCATTGCTCGCGCATCTGCCCCAGCAGCTCGCCCTCTCCGCGCTCCAGCGCCTTGCTCAGTGCCGCTTCCCAGCCGAGCCAGGCCGGCAGCATCAGGCGAGTCTGGGTCCAGCCGAAAATCCACGGAATCGCCCGCAGGCTTTCGATGCCGCCGGCGCGGCGCTTGGCCGGACGACTGCCCAGCGGCAGGCGACCTAGCTCCTGTTCCGGTGTCGACTGGCGGAAATACTCGACGAATTGCGGGTTTTCCCGGACCACGGCGCGATACGCACTGACGCCGTCGGCGGCCAATTCGTCCATCAAATGGCGCCACTCGGGCGTCGGTGGTGGCGGCGGCAGCAAGGTCGCCTCGAGTACCGCGGCCAGATACAGGTTGAGGTTCTGTTCGGCGATGTCCGGCAGGCCGAATTTGAAACGAATCATTTCCCCCTGCTCGGTGGTGCGGAAACGTCCGGCCACCGATCCCGGTGGCTGCGACAGGATCGCCGCGTGGGCCGGGCCGCCGCCGCGACCCACGGTGCCGCCGCGACCGTGGAACAACAACAGCTCCACCTGTTGCTCGCGGCAGATGTCCACCAGACGTTCCTGCGCCCGATACTGTGCCCATGCCGCCGCCGTGGTGCCGGCGTCCTTGGCCGAATCGGAGTAGCCGATCATCACTTCCTGCGGCCCTTGCAGACGCGCGCGATAACCCGGCAGCAGCAACAGTTTTTCGATCACGGGCCCTGCGTTGTCGAGGTCCGCCAGGGTTTCGAACAGCGGCACCACGCGCATCGGCCGCAACACGCCGGACTCCTTGAGCAGCAACTGCACCGCCAGCACATCGGAGGCGGCACCGGCCATGGAGATCACGTAAGAACCGAGCGAGGCCGCAGGCGCCGCGGCGATTTCACGACAGGTCGCCAAGACTTCGGCGGTGTCGGCGGACGGTTTGTAGTGGGCAGGCAACAGCGGGCGACGGTTATTCAGTTCCTGGGTGAGGAAGGCGATGCGCTCTTCTTCGCTCCAGTCCTCATAACGACCCAGGCCCAGGTAGTCGGTGATCTCGGTCATGGCCGCGCAGTGGCGTGTCGAATCCTGACGCACGTCCAGTCGCACCAGGAACAGGCCAAAGGTGACGGCCCGACGCAGGCAGTCGAGCAACGGGCCGTCGGCAATCACGCCCATGCCGCATTCGTGCAGCGAGTGGTAGCAAAGCTCCAGCGGATCGAGCAGATCGCGGTTGTCCTGCAGCACATCGGCGGTGGCTGTCACAGGCGACGTCAACGCGCTGTGCGCCCAATTGCGCGTGGCGCGCAGGCGTTCGCGCAACTGCTTGAGCACCGCGCGGTAAGGCTCGGCACTCTCCCCCGCCTTGGCCTTCAGCGCCTCGCTGGCCTGCTGCATCGACAGGTCGGCGGCGAGTTGATCGACATCGCGCAGGTACAGATCGGCCGCCATCCAGCGCGCCAGCAACAGCACTTCACGGGTGACGGGCGCAGTGACATTGGGGTTGCCGTCGCGGTCGCCGCCCATCCACGAGGCGAAGCGAATCGGCGCCGATTCCAGCGGCAGGCGCAGGCCGGTGGCGGCGTGCAGGGCCTGGTCGGCCTTGCGCATGTAATTGGGGATAGCGTGCCACAGCGAATGCTCGATCACCGCAAAGCCCCATTTGGCTTCATCGACCGGTGTCGGGCGGGTGCGGCGGATTTCTTCAGTGTGCCAGGCTTCGGCGATCAGACGCTGCAGGGTCGACTTGATCTGCTCGCGCTCGGCGGTGGTCAGGTCGCGATGGTCCTGGGCCGCCAGTTGCGCGGCAATGGCGTCGTATTTCTGGATCAGGGTGCGGCGGGCGACTTCAGTGGGGTGCGCGGTGAGCACCAGCTCGATTTCCAGGCGCCCCAATTGCCGGGCCAGGGATTCGGCACTGTGGCCTTCGGCGCGCAGGCGGGTGAGCAATTCCGGCAACACCCGGCATTCGAACGGCGCCGGCTGCGACTCGTCGCGACGATGAATCAACTGATACTGCTCGGCGATGTTGGCCAGGTTGAGGAACTGGTTGAACGCCCGCGCCACCGGCAGCAATTCGTCTTCGCTCAGCTGGTTGAGGCTGGCGCTGAGTTCGGCGTCCATGGAGCCGCGACGGTCGGCCTTGGCCCCTTTGCGGATCTGCTCGATCTTGTCGAGGAAACTGTCCCCGTACTGGTCACGAATGGTGTTGCCCAACAGTTCACCTAGCAGGTGAACGTCCTCGCGCAAGCGTGCATCAATATCGGTCATCAACAGTTCTCCAGCAAAGAATCCGGGCGGCCAAGAACCCCAAGAGTGCCGCTCCGGGCCAGTTCTTACAACCCAGACGACGAAGGGACTTCAAACCTTCGAGGCAGAAGCTAGTCTGAACAATAGGCCGTACAACGGCTTTCGCCGGTCACTGCCGGTTACTCACCCTGCCTGCCACGAGCAGGCGCGACATGAGGTCATTATGAAAATCCGCGAGCTTGTCCATCACTGGGAAGAAAACGCCAAGGGTCGCCTGACCGACACCGGCTACTCGATTCATCTGGACGTGGAAGCGGCCGCCAGGCTGGCGGCGATCATCGAAATGTATCCCAAGCGGCAACCCGAAGAATTGCTCGGCGAACTGATCGGCGCCGCGCTGGAAGAACTGGAAAAAAGCTTTCCCTATGTGAAGGGCTCGACCGTGGTGGCGACCGATGAGGAAGGCGATCCGCTGTACGAAGACATCGGCCCGACGCCGCGTTTCCTGGCGCTGTCGCGTCGGCATTTGCACGATATGTCCACGGGTAATGACAAGCAAAAACACTGATTTTTTGATTTCTGTAGGAGCGAGCACGCTCGCGATGGACTCGAAAACGACGCGGGGTATCAGATGCCCAACGTTAACGTTCACGACCATCGCGAGCATGCTCGCTCCTACAGGTATTGCGTTCCCCCTGCCTTTTCGCCTCGCCCGTTTTTTCGGACTTCAGGCAATTTCTCTGAACTTTTGAAAAAAGCCTCCGGTCAATCCCAGTAACCACGCCTGGGACGGCCGTTTCAAAAACGCCGCGAAAACGAAGCTTTCGGCTCCTTGCCCAGGATGGATTGTTCAGTAGTTCAGGAGTAAGCCCAATGGAGTTGAAAATCATGAAAACCTGCACAGGCAAATCCTCGTCCACC
This sequence comes from Pseudomonas sp. REP124, assembly GCF_020164475.1. GTDB lineage: Bacteria > Pseudomonadota > Gammaproteobacteria > Pseudomonadales > Pseudomonadaceae > Aquipseudomonas. The sequence goes on from NZ_JAIQWX010000088.1 coordinate 9,776, forward strand.
CCACTGCGCAACCTGAAGATGGCTGCCCTGGCCATCGGCGCCGGCCTCGTGCTGGCCGGTTGTGCCGGCAACCCTCCCACCGAGCAGTTCGCGGTCACCGAATCGGCGGTCAACAGCGCAGTCAGCGCCGGCGGTACCGAATTCGCCGCAGTGGAAATGAAGACCGCGCAGGACAAGCTCAAGCAAGCCGAAATCGCCATGCACGACAAGAAATACGACCAGGCCAGAACCCTCGCCGAACAGGCTGAATGGGACGCTCGCGTGGCCGAGCGCAAGGCTCAGGCAATGAAAGCCGAACAAGCAGTGAAGGACTCTCAGAAAGGCGTTCAGGAACTGCGTCAGGAAAGCCAGCGCACCGTTCAGTAACGGCGCGGCGCCACGCACTTCTTAATCGACTAAAAGGACGACACCATGAATTCCAAACAATTGATGATCCCTGCCCTGCTGGCTGCAAGCGTTGCTTTGGCTGCGTGCTCCACACCGCCCAACGCCAACCTTGAACAGGCTCGCACCAATTACTCCGGCCTGCAGGCGGATCCGCAGGCGAGCAAAGTTGCGGCCCTTGAAACCAAGGAAGCCAGCGATTATCTGGACAAGGCCGACAAGGCCTACCTGGACAAGCAGGACGAGGCCAAGGTTGATCAACTGGCCTACCTGACCAACCAGCGCGTGGAAGTGGCCAAGCAGACCATCGCCCTGCGCACCGCTGAAGCCAATCTGAAAAACGCTTCGGCGCAACGTGCCCAGGCACGACTCGATGCCCGCGACCAGCAAATCAAGCAGCTGCAGGACAGCCTCAACGCCAAGCAGACCGATCGCGGCACGCTGGTGACTTTCGGTGACGTGCTGTTCGCCACCGACCGCGCTGATCTGAAGTCCAACGGTCTGACGAACATCAACACGCTGGCGCAGTATCTCCAGCAGAACCCCGATCGCAAAGTGATCGTCGAGGGCTACACCGACAGCACCGGTACGGCGTCTCACAACCAGTCCCTGTCGGAACGTCGAGCTGGCTCGGTGCGTATGGCGTTGGTGAAGATGGGTGTCGATCCGGCACGGATCGTGGCCCAGGGTTATGGCAAGGAGTATCCGGTCGCGGATAACGGCAGCGTCTCCGGCCGGGCACAGAATCGTCGGGTGGAAGTGACGATTTCCAACGATAACCAGCCGGTGATGCCGCGTTCGGCGGTGAGTTCTTACACCCAGTAATCGTCGGTTGCAGTAGATCCTGTGGGAGCGAGCCTGCTCGCGATAGCGGTGGGACAGTTAACGCATATGTTGAATGTCAGATCGCATCGCGAGCAGGCTCGCTCCCACAAGGGGTTTTGTGTATGGCTTTGATTACGGCTGCAACTTCTGCGGCGTCTCCTGCCCCATACAGCGCACGGCCTTCTTGCGGTCGTTGACCAGCACGCCGGTCAGGCCTTTCTGTTCGGTGTCGAACAGCACCAGCACGCCATCGATGCACTGCGCCACTTGCGCGGCCGGTTCCAGGGAGACGCGGTAATCCTCGCCCGGAACGGTCTTGAGCATGGTGAATTCGTTGAGCAGCAACGCATCCTCAGGCTTGGCGAAGTGCAGGTAGCCGTACCACCACAGGGCGCCCACGGTGCCGAGGATGCTGCAGATACCGGTGATGATCAGCGGGATGGCGTTACGTTCTTCACTCATTGCGGACTCTCTGGTGGTTCATCTTCAGAATGTTCGGGGGCCGGGTAATTGGGGATCTCACCCAGGCGGCGCAGGCCGTTGAAATGCTGCGGGTCGTCGAGGTAGCGCAGCATGACTTTGCGCCAGACCGGGTCGGCGAACGTCTGCACGTGCCCGCCCCGGGTCAGTTGCAGGACGCGCGGCGGCGGCGCAGCTTGATACAGAAGGATGCCATTGGAAAGGGGCACGATCGGATCGTCGATGCTGTGGTAGATCAATTTCGGCACGCCCTTGAGTTGCGGCATGGAGTTGATCGCACTGTCGCCGTCCGGCACCAGCCAGGACAACGGCACCTGGAACGCCCACAACAACCATGAATGACTCAACGCAAACTGGCCGACGCTGCGGTAACTGGCGGGCACGCCGTCGAGCACGATGGCCTTGAGCTGGGTCTGCCGCTCGGGGTGTTGCCCCAGATAGTGCACCGCCATCGAACCACCGAGGCTCTGGCCGAGCAGGATCAGGGGTTTACCCTTGACCTCGGGCGCCTGATCGAGCCATTTGAAAGCGGCGTCGATGTCCTGATAGATCTCCGGCAACTCAGGCTTTCCTTCGGACAGACCGTAACCGCGATAGTCCAACAACAGCACTTGATAGCCCTGCTCCGGTAGCCAGTAACTGCCGCCCAGGTGCATTGGCAGATTGCCGCCGTTACCGTGCAGGTGCAGCACCGTGCCCTTGACCTCGACACCTTTTTTGGCCGGCAGCCACCAGGCATTCAGCTTGAGACCGTCGGCGGTGGTCAGGGTGATCTCGCGATATTCGAGCTTGGCTTTTTCCGGGGTGAACAGCTGGCCGGGCTCGGGATAGAACAGGAACGAACTGCAACCGCTCAGGGCCAGGAGGAGGCAGATGGTGCCGAGGATTCGCATCCGGTGAAACCTCGCAAGTGATGGCGTGAAATACGGTTCAAATGTGGGAGCGGGCTTGCTCGCGAATGCGGTATTTCAGTCAACAAGGATGTTGAATGTTAGACCGCATTCGCGAGCAAGCCCGCTCCCACAGGGGATCTTCATTGGACCTAGAGAATGTTGGAGTAATCCGCCTCGATCCGGTCCAGGCTCAAATGGTTGAGGAAGTTGGAGAAGCACATCCACGCCGACAACGCATTCATGTCACGGAACTGCTCCGGCAGGTATTTGGGCGGTACCACCAGCCCCTCGTCCACCAGTTGGCGCAAGGTGCGCATGTCTTCCAGGGTGGTCTTGCCGCAGAACAGCAGCGGTATCTGCTCCAGCTTGCCTTTGCGCACGGCCAACTGAATGTAGTTGTAAATCATGATGAAGCCCTTGAGGTAGGACAAGTCTTTGGTAAATGGCAGACCTGTCGGCACCGAACCGCGGAAAACGCGGCTGGTGTTGCTGTAGCTCTCGGGCATTTCGAAACCCTGCTCGCGGAAGAACTCGAACACCTGCAGGAAGTCCGCGCCCTCCTCCACCATGTGAATGGCGCGGGTGCGGTTGGTCAGCTTGCGCAGGCGGCTCGGGTAGGAGGCGAAGGTGATGATTTCCATCAGGATCGCCAGGCCTTCCTGGGTCACCGTCGACGAGGGTGGGCCCTTGGCCAGGAAGGTGCAGATCGGCTGGTTCAGGCCGTTGAGTGTGGTGCCGACATGCACCAGGCCTTCGTGGACTTCCAGGGCGCGCACGTCGCGCTCGTTGAACATCGCGTCGGTACGGATCTTGATGTAGTCGGCGCCCGCCGCCGCATCGGCGACGATGCCGTCGGACTCAAACACCCGGATGGTTTCCTCGGCCTCACCGAACACCCGGTTCAAGCGCGTTTGCAGCATGTGGACCGCATCCTTGGCGGTCAGGGTCTTGGGTTCGTCCTTGAGGTCGCCACGACCGTCGATGTTGTTCAGGTAGTCCGACAGCATCAGGCCCAGGTCGGACAGCGTCGGGTCACCGGCGTGGAAGGCGTCGGAGGCGGCGCCATACAGCTCCTGGGAAATCAGTCCGAAATCCTCAGTGCCCCGCGCCTCAAGCATGCGGATCACCATCCGGTATTCCTTGCACATGCGACGCATGATCTGGCCGACCGGGTTGAACTGGCCGAGCTGGCGAGTGATGTCGCGCTCGATGTTCTGGAATTCCAGCTTCACCTTGCTGGAGTCGAACGCCAGCGGACGGTTGAGGTAATAGTCGCGGTCAACCTTCGGCAGTTCCTTGCCCTTGGCCTTGAGGAAGTCCTTGCGGATATTGTCATCCCATTTGACCGCATCGAGGACGCGGATCGGCGTCTGCGCCAGCACTATGCGATCGGACAGAATGCGTATCGACTGCTGGTAATCGTCCACCGGAAACTCCTGTTGAAACCGTTATCTACTGGATTATTTTGCTTTGGCCTGACGCTGGTAACGCACCACTTCGACAAAGACGTCGGAATTGGCCGGGTCATCGAGGTACGCGGACACCTGGTCCATGTGGCTGTCGATCAGCACGCCATCGCCATCGTCGGTCTGAAAGCCTTCGCCGTTCAGGGCCTTTTGCTGCACGGCCTGCTTGATCTGTTCGAGGTCGAGGTTGTAGACCACCAGCTCACGTTTATCGGTGAGTTCGAACCCGGCAATGGTGTAGTGCCCACCGAACTGCGACGGCACTTTCGCCGACAAGTACCAGCGGTTGCCGTGACGTGAGACGGTGAAGGGATAGGCTTCGCGCTCCCGGGGCTTGGCGCGGAAGTAGCTGACGGCCTGATAGCGGTTTTCGCCGACGCGGGTCAGCTCCAGATTGACCGGCTCACCCCAGGCGTTAGTGCTGGTCCATTTGCCGAGCAACCCCTTGGGCGCAGGCTCACTTGTGGGCAGTGGTTCCTTGAAAGTCACCAGACAGCCACTGAGCAGCAGCAACGACAAGGCGATCACGACGACACGCCAGGCTTTCATTCAACACTCCCTTGATGACTCGACGCTGCACCTGTAGCAGCTGCTACAGGGAACCGATTAGACCGAAGCCAGCACCAGATGCATATAACGCTTGAGTATGCCGAGCATTTCTTCTTCATCAGCCGGCTCGGCGTCGTTGAGCAGGCCCTGATATTCCATCCGTCCGATTATAGCCGTCAACACTTTGGCATCCTGCTGCGGCTCGCGGGAACCCAATACTTCGAAAAGCTGGCAGGAACCCTGTAGCAGAATCTGCTGGTGGGAACGCACCAGTTGCGCCAGACGCGGGTTGAGCAGCGCTTCCTGGCGGAAGGCCTGCTCGGCCATCAAATGCTCGCGACGGGTCACCAATTGGCGGTGCACGTAATCGGTCATCAGCCGCGCCAGCTCGTCCGCCAGGTGCTTGCGCGCCTCGGGGCTGCCATCGCCGCTGGCGATCAGCTCGTGCAGCAGGCCCTGGTTGTTGATCCACAGCTTGGCCATGTAGGCCGCGCTGCGCTCCACGTATTGGGCGAAGGTATCTGTGAGCAGGTCATCGATGTCCTTGAAGTAGTAAGTAGTGGCCGACAGCGGCACATTGGCCTCGGCGGCCACGGCCCGGTGGCGCACCGCTCGCACGCCATCGCGCACGACAATACGCATTGCCGCATCGAGAATGTCCTGCCGACGCTGCTCACTGCCCTGCCGGCTGGCCTTGCGCCCCTGATACTGAACACTTTCAGCGACCGCAGTGGCGATACCCGCTGCACCTTCTTGAGCCGTTGCATGGTTCACGACGGGATTTCCTCTCTCTACTTCAAAATTAACTATTTGATACGTTTGTACCAGACAGGCAATAAAAAACCGCCTATCGGAGGCGGTTTTTTATTTGAGCCAATTACGCTTGCGGACGCATGTGCGGGAACAGGATCACGTCGCGGATCGACGGTGAGTTGGTCAGCAACATCACTAGACGGTCGATGCCGATACCTTCACCGGCCGTTGGCGGCATGCCGTACTCCAGCGCGCGAACGAAGTCGGCGTCGTAGTGCATGGCTTCGTCGTCGCCAGCGTCCTTGTCAGCCACCTGCGCCATGAAACGCTCGGCCTGGTCTTCCGCGTCGTTCAACTCGGAGTAGGCGTTGGCGATTTCACGACCACCGATGAACAGCTCGAAACGGTCGGTGACGTTCGGGTTGTCATCGTTGCGACGAGCCAGCGGCGACACTTCGAACGGGTATTGGGTAATGAAGTGCGGCTGCTCCAGCTTGTGCTCGACCAACTCTTCGAAAATCATCACCTGCAGTTTGCCCAAGCCTTCGAAGCCCAGCACCTTGGCACCGGCCTTCTTGGCGATGTCACGGGCTTTGTCGATGTCGTTCAGATCATCGGCGGTCAGCTCAGGGTTGTACTTGAGGATCGAGTCGAACACCGACAGGCGCGCGAACGGCTCGCCGAAGTGGAACACCTTGTCGCCGTACGGCACGTCAGTGCTGCCCAGAACCAGCTGCGCCAGTTCGCGGAACAGTTCTTCGGTCAGGTCCATGTTGTCTTCGTAGTCGGCGTAAGCCTGGTAGAACTCCAACATGGTGAATTCAGGGTTGTGACGAGTCGAAACGCCTTCGTTACGGAAGTTGCGGTTGATCTCGAACACTTTCTCGAAGCCGCCAACAACAAGGCGCTTGAGGTAAAGCTCAGGCGCGATACGCAGGAACATTTCCATGTCCAGCGCGTTGTGGTGGGTTTCGAACGGCTTGGCTGCCGCGCCGCCCGGAATGGTTTGCAGCATCGGCGTTTCCACTTCCAGGAAGTCACGCTTCATCAGGAAGCTGCGGATGTGGGCGATGACTTGCGAACGCACGCGGAAGGTCTGGCGCACGTCTTCGTTGACGATCAGGTCAACGTAACGCTGACGGTAACGCTGTTCGGTGTCGGTCAGGCCGTGGTGCTTGTCCGGCAGCGGGCGCAGGGATTTGGTCAGCAGACGCACGCTGGTCATTTCAACGTACAGGTCGCCCTTGCCGGAACGGGCCAGGGTGCCTTCGGCGGCAATGATGTCGCCCATGTCCCAGGTTTTCACCGCGGCCAGGGTTTCTTCGGACAGGGTCTTGCGGTTGACGTAGACCTGAATGCGACCGGTCATGTCCTGGATCACCATGAACGAGCCACGGTTGAGCATGATGCGACCGGCAACCTTGACCGGGATTGCAGCCTCTGCCAGCTCTTCCTTGGTCTTGTCCGCGTACTGTTTCTGCAACGCATCGCAGTAGTTTTCGCGGCGGAAGTCGTTCGGGAAGGCGTTGCCCTTGGCGCGCTCGGCAGCAAGCTTTTCCTTGCGCAGGGCGATCAGGGAGTTTTCTTCCTGTTGCAGGGCTTGCGGGTCGAGTTCTAGGTCGCTCATGTCTTTAAAAATTCCATCACAGGTTCGTTACCCTCGGCATTTGGCCGAGGTTCGCGGGCAAGCCTCGCTCCTACAGGGGCTGCGGTGTGTCCACAGCCCCGAGGGCGTGCTTTATAGCCCGGATTTCAGGCTGGCTTCCAGGTATTCGTCGATATCGCCGTCGAGCACCTTGTCGCAGTCGCTGCGTTCGATGTTGGTACGCAGATCCTTGATCCGCGAGGCATCGAGCACGTACGAACGGATCTGGTGACCCCAGCCGATATCGGACTTGGTGTCTTCCAGAGCCTGGGAAGCGGCGTTGCGCTTCTGCATTTCCTGCTCGTACAACTTGGCCCGCAGCATTTTCATGGCGGTGTCCTTGTTGGCGTGCTGGGAACGTTCGTTCTGGCAGCTGACCACGGTGTTGGTCGGTACGTGGGTGATACGTACGGCCGAGTCGGTGGTGTTTACGTGCTGACCACCGGCACCGGAGGAACGATAGGTGTCGATGCGCAGATCCGCAGGGTTGATCTCGATTTCCACCTTGTCGTCGATCTCCGGCGAGACGAATACCGCGGAGAACGAGGTGTGGCGACGGTTGCCGGAGTCGAACGGGCTCTTGCGCACCAGACGGTGCACGCCGATCTCGGTCCGCAGCCAGCCAAAGGCGTATTCGCCCTTGATGTGCACGGTGGCGCCCTTGATCCCGGCGACCTCACCGGCCGACAGTTCCATGATGGTCGCGTCGAAACCGCGTTTGTCAGCCCAGCGCAGGTACATGCGCAGCAGGATGTTGGCCCAGTCCTGGGCTTCGGTGCCGCCGGAACCGGCCTGGATGTCCAGGTAGGCGTTGTTCGGGTCCATTTCGTGGCTGAACATGCGGCGGAATTCGAGCTTGGCGAGGTTTTCCTCGAGACGGGCCAGCTCGGCGACGACGTCGCTCACGGCGCCTTCGTCATTTTCCTCGACCGCCATGTCCAGCAGGTCGCGGCAATCGGCCAGACCGCTGTTCAATTCGTCGAGGGTCTCGACGATCTGCGCCAGCGCAGAGCGCTCGCGGCCCAGCTCCTGGGCGTATTCAGGCTTGTTCCAGACACTCGGATCTTCAAGCTCGCGGTTGACCTCGGTCAGACGCTCATGCTTTTGATCGTAGTCAAAGATACCCCCGAATGGTTTCGGAGCGCTCGGACAGGTCCTTGATAGTGTTCAGGATCGGGTTGATTTCCATGGCGGGCAGCACTCGTAGGCGAACTTTTGAAAGCCGGCGAGTATAACGGCAAACGGCCGCCAACGGCAGTCCGCTTGGTCGAAAACGCCGCTGCCGCATTCGATCCTCGCAACGACGCAAATCAATTGTGGTGAGGGGATTTATCCCCGTTGGGCTGCGAAGCGGCCCCAAAAAGATGGGACTGCTGCGCACTCCAACGGGGATAAATCCCCTCACCACAGATAAATCCCCTCACCACAGGTTATTTTCAGGGCAGATGATTCAGCCGATGCCTACTTGATTTCGCCCATTATGCTTGGCCAGGTACAACCCCTTGTCCGCCGCCGAGATCAGTTCGCGGCAGTTGGTGCCGGCTTTCGGGGTGACGGTCGCAAGGCCGATGCTGATGGTCAGGCTGGAGCCTTCGCTCGGGGAGATGTGCGGGATTTTCAGGGCTTCGACGGTCATCCGCAGTTTTTCCGCCACCAGTCGCGCACCGCCCTGTGAGGTGTTGGGCAGTACCAGGGCGAACTCTTCGCCGCCGTAACGGGCCGGCAGGTCGGATGGCCGGGCGCTGGCCTCGCGGATCGCCGTGGCGACCTGGCGCAGGGCTTCGTCGCCTTCCAGGTGGCCGAAGGTGTCGTTGTAGGTCTTGAAGTAATCCACGTCGATCATCAGCAGCGATAGCTGGCTCTGTTCGCGCAGGGAGCGGCGCCACTCCAGTTCCATGTACTCGTCGAAGTGCCGGCGGTTGGACAGCCCGGTCAGGCCGTCGGAGTTCATCAGGCGTTGCAGCACCAGGTTGGTGTCGAGCAGTTGCTGCTGGCTGACCCGCAGCGCACGGTAGGCGGCGTCGCGCTGCAAAAGGGTCATGTAGGAACGCGAGTGATAGCGGATGCGCGCCACCAGTTCGATGTTGTCCGGCAGCTTGACCAGGTAATCGTTGGCCCCGGCCGCGAACGCCGCGCTCTTGATCAGCGGGTCTTCCTTGGTCGACAGGACGATGATCGGGATGTCCTTGGTCGCCGGGTGATTGCGGTATTCGCGCACCAGGCTCAGGCCGTCGAGGCCGGGCATGACCAGATCCTGCAGGATCACCGTCGGTTTGATCCGCACCGCGTGGGCGATGGCCTGGTGCGGGTCGGCGCAGAAGTGAAAGTCGATGTTTTCTTCGTTCGACAACCCGCGCCGAACGGCCTCGCCGATCATCGCCTGATCGTCCACCAACAGCACCATGGCGGCGTTTTCGTCAGTCTTGAAGTCGTCGAGTTGTAATTCAGTCATGTGCGTTCACCTGAAAACTGCCTGGGCCAGGATTGCTGCTAATAGTAGTCATTTTGGAAAGATCTCCAGCAATCGTGGCGCTATCTTCTCCAGCGGACGGATCTCGACGGCGGCATCGATGGCCGCGGCTGCCTTGGGCATGCCGTACACCGCGCTGCTGTTCTGGTCCTGGGCGATGGTCAAGTAGCCCTGCTGGCGCAGAAGTTTAAGCCCCTGCGCGCCATCACGTCCCATGCCGGTGAGCAAAACGCCGACCGCATCACCGTTCCAGTGACGGGCCACGCTCTCGAAAAATACGTCGATCGAAGGTCGATAGATTTCGTTGACCGGCTCGGCGGTGTAAGCCAGCGTGCCGTTCTTCAACAAGCGAATATGGTGATTGGTGCCCGCCAGCAGCACGGTGCCGCTTTGCGGAGGCTCGCCCTCGTGGGCCAGGCGCACCTTCAGGCCGCTGGCGCTCGCCAGCCATTCGGCCATGCCGGCAGCGAATACCTGATCCACATGCTGCACCAGCACGATGGCCGGGGAAAAGTTTCGCGGCAGGCCTTTGAGCAGCACTTCCAGCGCCGCCGGCCCACCGGCCGACGAGCCAATGGCGATCAGGCTCTGGCGCGAGACCGAACTGCGCGATGGGCCCGGGTCCGGACGCTCGCGCGGGGTCTTGTCGCCGATCAGCCAGCCGATGTTCATGATTTTGCGTAACAACGGCGCCGCCGCGTCCTGGGCATTGCCAGCGCCCAAGGCCGGGGTATCGACTACGTCCAGCGCACCGTGGCCCATGGCTTCGAACACCCGGTGCACGTTCTGCTGGCGATCCACGGTGACAATGACGATGGCGCAGGGGGTTTCGGCCATGATCCGCCGGGTCGCTTCCACTCCGTCCATCACCGGCATGATCAGGTCCATCAGAATCAGGTCAGGTGTCTGCTCGGCGCACTTCTGCACCGCTTCCTTGCCATTGCCGGCCACCCAGATCACCTGGTGCGCAGGCTCGAAGGCCAGCGCCCGGCGCAAGGCCTCCACAGCCATGGGCATATCGTTGACGATTGCTATCTTCACGCCCTCGCTCCTCCTATGAGCTCATCGACTGCATCGAGCAAGGCGTCGTCATGGAAACTGGCCTTGGCTAGATAATAGTCGGCTCCGGCATCCAGTCCACGACGCCGGTCTTCCTCACGATCCTTGTAGGACACCACCATCACCGGCAGCGACTGCAGGCGGTTGTCGCGGCGCAGCAACGACACCAACTCGATGCCGTCCATGCGCGGCATGTCGATATCGGTGATCAACAGATCGAAGTTCTCCGAACGCAGGGCGTTCCAGCCGTCCATGCCATCGACCGCCACCGCCACGTCGTAGCCGCGATTGAGCAGCAGCTTGCGTTGCAGTTCGCGCACGGTCAGGGAGTCGTCCACCACCAGAATCCGCTTGCGCGCCGCTTCGACGGCCTGACCGCCTTGGCGGGCGATGCGTTCCAGGCGCCCGGTATTGAGCAGTTTGTCCACCGAACGCAGCATGTCTTCGACGTCGACGATCAACACCACCGAACCGTCGTCGAGCAAGGCTCCGGCGGAAATGTCCTGCACTTTGCCAAGGCGCTCATCCAGCGGCAGCACCACCAGGGTTCGCTCGCCGATGAAACGCTCGACCGCGACGCCATATGCCGTATCGCGCTCGCGAATGACCACCACCTTCAGGGTCTGTTGATTGTTCTGGCTCGCCGGACGATGCAGCAACTGACTGGCTGCAACCAGGCCGACATGCCGGCCTTCATGCCAGAAGTGCTGGCGTCCCTCGACCTGCACGATGTCCGATGGCTCCAGATCGCACATGCGTTCGATGTGAGCCAGCGGGAAGGCATAGGCCTCGCCGCCCACTTCGACCACCAGACTGCGCACCACCGACAGGGTCAGCGGCACTTCAAGATGGAAACGGCTGCCCTCGCCCGCCGTCTGCTCCAGCTCCACCGCGCCGCGCAACTGGCGGACCATGTGCTGCACCGCGTCCAGGCCGACGCCGCGCCCCGACACCTCAGTGACTTTCTCTCGCAAGCTGAAGCCCGGCAGAAACAGAAAGGTCAGCAGCTCCTCTTCGCTTAACTGCGCGGCAGTTTCTGGTGGCGACAACTGGCGTTCGACCACACTTCGACGGACCTTTTCCAGATCGACGCCATTGCCGTCATCGCTCAGTTCCAGCACCAGCAAACCGGCCTGATGGGAAGCGCGCAGGCGGATCAGGCCTTCTTCCGGTTTGCCAGCCAGGAGCCGTTGCTCCGGGGTTTCGATGCCGTGATCCACCGCGTTACGCAACAAGTGGGTCAGCGGCGCTTCGAGTTTCTCCAGCACATCGCGGTCGACCTGGGTTTTCTCGCCTTCGATTTCCAGGCGCACCTGTTTGCCAAGGCTGCGACCCAGATCGCGGACCATGCGCACCTGGCCGGTCAGCACATCGGCGAACGGCCGCATGCGGCAGGCCAGCGCGGTGTCGTAAAGCACCTGCGCGCGCTGACTGGCCTGCCAGGCGAACTCATCGAGTTCGGCGTTTTTCTCCGCCAGCAGCTGCTGGGATTCGGCCAGCAGGCGTCGCGCATCATCGAGGGCTTCCTGGGCTTCGAGGCTCAGGGCCTGGTCCTTGAGATGGACGTTGAGATTTTCCAGCGCCCGCAGGCTGTTGTTCTGCATGCGTTTGAGGCGCTGCATGGTGGCCAGGTGCGGCTTGAGGCGCAGGGTTTCCACCAGGGATTTGCTCGACAGGTCGAGCAGGCTGTTCAGGCGTTCGGCAGTAACCCGCAATACGCGCTCGCCGTTTTCGGTGGTGCGCTTCTTTTTCGGTGTGGATACGGATTCGGCAGGTGCAGGCTCGACGACTGGGGCGGGTGTCTCGATTGGAGCCGCTGGCTGTTCAACCTTCGGCGCTTCGAGTTGCAGCTCCGCCATGACCGGCGCAGCGGGCGGAACAGCTGGAGCAACTGCAGCCGCCGGATCGAGCAAGCGTGCCATCAAGGCCACGTAGGCCTCGATATCCGCAGGCTGCGGCGCAGTGGCCGGCGTGGCGATGCGCATCAGCAGATCGGTGCCCTGCAGCAAGGCGTCGATGTGTTCGGGACGCAGGTACAGCCGCCCTTCCTGGGCGCTGACCAGGCAATCTTCCATGACGTGGGCGACACTGACGCCGGCGTCAATCCCGACGATCCGCGCCGCGCCCTTGAGCGAGTGCGCCGCGCGCATGCACGATTCCAATTGGTCGGCCTGGGTAGGGTCGCGCTCCAGGGCCAGCAGACCCGCGCTCAGCACCTGGGTCTGGGCTTCGGCTTCCAGGCCGAACAGCTCCAGTAAAGAGGCGTCGCGCATTTGTTCGGGGGTCATGTGAGGCTCCGGGTCACGGCGGACAGCAGCTGTTCTTCATCCAGCCAGCGCAGGCTGCGACCCCTGAATTGCAATACGCCACGGGTGTACTTGGCGTCGGCATGAGCACCGGAACGCGACGCCGCGTCGAGCAGGCGTTCGTCTATGGCATGAATACCGTCCACTTCGTCCACCGGCACCACCACCGGCCCACCATGGGCGGCAATGATCAGCATGCGCGGCATGACCCGCGCGCCGGACGCCACCCCACCGCCACTTTCCAGCCCCAGCAATTCGGACAGCGACAGGCACGCCACCAGCGCCCCGCGCACGTTAGCCACCCCGAGCAAGGCCCGGGAGCGCTGATGCGGCAGTGAGTGAATGGCCTGCTGCGGCGCCACTTCCACCAGACTGCGGGTCGCCAGACCCAGCCACTCCTCGCCCAGACGAAACATCAGCAGCGAACGGGTCTTGACCTCTTCTTCGACCGTATCGGCAACCTGTACGCGATCTTCCTGCTGCAACGCATAACGATCCAGCAGGCGCGTCGCCGCAGCCGAGTACACCGAGCAATTGCGGCAATGAATGTGATCGACCAGCAGCGGGCAGGATTTGTCGCCATGAATACCGATGCGGTTCCAGCAATCGTCGATGGCCTGGGCATCTTCACGGGTGACGCTAAAGGTGTCGGCGGCAATCATCGTTTACGCTCACTGTCGGCGGCGCGCTCGCTGCGGGCGGCGCGCTCGCTGCGGGCGGCGCGGTCCTGCAATCGTCTGGCACCGACGCTGTCGCCCTGGGCCTGCAGCAGCGCCGCCAGGTGCATCAATGCGTCGGGGTGTTGCGGTTCTAGATACAGCGCCTTGCGGTAAAACCCCTGAGCCTCTGGCACGTTGCCGCCCACATCGCTGAGCAGTCCCAGCCAGTAGAACACCTGGGCCACCGGCTCGTGGTTGCGCAGGTAGCGCTCGCACGCGGCACGGGCTTCGGTGCTTTTGCCTTCGTTGGCCAATTCGGCAATGTTTGCCAGCAATGCCGCGGTATCGGCGCTGCCGGGCTTTTCTGAAGCGGCAGGACGAGCCATGGGTTGCGCAACGCTGGCGAACGGACGCCGGGGAACCGGCGGCGGCGCGACATGACGCGCCGGTTGCCGCGCAGGCTGGGGAATGGGTACAGGTGCAGGAACGAAGACGGGCAGCGGTTCCACCTCTGCCGCACTTTGGCGACTGAAGGCAAAGGACTGCGGGATGCCGATCGAGCGCATGCCCAGGCGCCCCAACAGACTGCCTTCGGCAGGACCGATGAACAGCACGCCATCGACATGGGTCAGGCGCTTGAGCACTTCGAACACCTGCTTTTGCGTCGCCAGGTCGAAATAGATCAGCAGATTGCGGCAGAACACGAAATCGAAAGGTGGCTCGTTGGCCAGCAACGCGGGATCCAGCACATTGCCGACCTGCAATCGCACCTGATCAAGCACCCGGCTGTTCAGGCGATAACCGTCACGGTCGGCGGTGAAATAGCGATCGCGATAGGCGATGTCCTCGCCGCGAAAGGAGTTCTTGCCATACACCGCCCGCCGGGCCTTTTCCACCGACAAGGGGCTGACGTCCATGCCTTCGACCTTGAACTGGTGCGGCTTGAACCCTGCATCCAGCAGCGCCATGGCAATCGAGTACGGCTCTTCGCCGGTGGAGCATGGCAGGCTGAGAATCCGCAGGGCACGTAGGTTGTTGATTTCAGTCAGGCGGCGGGCGGCCAGTTTCGCCAGAGTGGCAAAGGATTCCGGGTAACGGAAGAACCAGGTTTCCGGGACGATGACCCCTTCGATCAGCGCCTGCTGCTCATCGCCGGAGCCTTGCAGGATTCGCCAGTATTCATCCGCCGTCTGCGCATTGCAGGCGATGCTGCGTTGGCGTACCGCCCGCTCGATGATCGCCGGGCCCACCGAGGTCACGTCGAGGCCGATACGGTCTTTGAGGAAATCGAAAAAACGCTGATCGTTGTTCATGACTGTTCCTCAAGCAGCGCGAGGTCCAGCGGTGGTGACGGGAACAACAACGCGCGGACTCGCTCATCCAGCAGATCGGCGACCCGCACCCATTGCAGCAAGCCCAGTTCGTCGTTGCGCACCGGCCCCAAATAAGGCGCCTGGGGATTGTCCAGGCCATAGGGCTGAAAATCCGCGGGGTCGCAGCGCAGGGTGTCGGTAGCTTGTTCGAGGATCAGTCCGAGCAGTTGCTTCGGTGCACTTTCATCGGTTTGGTAATGCACCAGCACCAGCCGCGTGCTGGTCCGCGCCTGGGCAGGCGCACCGAAGGTCAGCGCACTGAGGTCGATCACCGGCACCACTGCGCCACGCCAGGCGAACACCCCCGCCACCCAATGAGGCGCGTGGGCGATCGGTTTCAGGGGCACTCGCGGCAGCACCTCCGCCACTTCGGTCGCGCGCAGGGCGTAGCGCTCGCTGCCGATGCGAAACACCAGGAACAGCACATGCGCCGTCTGTTTCACGGCAGTGCGCTTGGCGGTGAGTTCGTTCATCAGACTTTGAATCGCGAGACGCCGCCGCGCAGCCCGACGGCCACCTGGCTCAACTCATCGATGGCAAAACTGGCCTGACGCAGAGACTCGACGGTCTGGCTGCTGGCATCGCCCAACTGCACCAGCGCGTGGTTGATCTGCTCGGCGCCGGTGGCCTGGGCCTGCATGCCTTCGTTGACCATCAACACCCGTGGCGCCAGCGCCTGCACCTGATGGATGATCTGCGACAACTGCTCGCCCACCTGCTGCACCTCGGCCATGCCACGGCGCACTTCCTCGGAAAACTTGTCCATGCCCATCACGCCCGCCGAGACCGCCGACTGGATCTCGCGCACCATCTGTTCGATATCGTAGGTGGCGACGGCGGTCTGGTCCGCCAGACGCCGCACTTCGGTGGCGACCACGGCAAAACCGCGGCCGTATTCACCGGCCTTCTCGGCCTCGATGGCGGCGTTGAGCGACAGCAGGTTGGTCTGGTCGGCGACCTTGACGATGGTCACCACCACCTGATTGATGTTGCCGGCCTTCTCGTTGAGGATCGCCAGCTTGGCGTTGACCAGATCGGCCGCGCCCATCACCGAGTGCATGGTTTCTTCCATGCGTGCCAGACCTTGCTGGCCGGAGCCGGCAGCGACGGACGCCTGATCGGCAGCGGTGGACACTTCGGTCATGGTGCGCACCAGATCCCGCGAAGTCGCGGCGATTTCCCGGGACGTCGCGCCGATTTCAGTGGTGGTGGCGGCGGTTTCGGTGGCGGTGGCCTGCTGTTGCTTGGAGGTCGCGGCGATCTCGGTGACCGAGGTGGTGACCTGCACCGACGAGCGCTGGGCCTGGGACACCAGGGAAGTCAGCTCGGCCATCATGTCGTTGAAGCCGGTTTCCACCGCGCCGAACTCGTCCTTGCGATCCAGGTTCAGACGTCCGCTGAGATCGCCGGTGCGCATCACTTCCAGGATCTGCACGATGCGATTCATCGGCGCCATGATCGCGCGCATCAGCAAAAGACCGCAGAGGCCGGCGGCCAGCACGGCGATCAGCAGAGAAATCCCCATGATGGTTTTGGCGGTGAGCACCGCGTTGTCGATGGCGGCGATGTCCCTGTCGGCCACGGATTTGTTGTGGCTCAGGATTTCGCTGAGTTTCACGCGCCCTTGGGTCCAGGCCGGCGTCAGCTCATCGTTGAACATCTTGAGGGCGTCGGCTTCCTGGTTGCGCTTGTGCAGGTCGATAACGGCAGCCAGGATGCGGTGGTATTGATCATGAGCCTGTTGGAACGCCGCGTATTCGGTTCGGTCTTCTTCGTCGGCGATCGTTCCGCGATAGAGCTCCATCTGCTCCAGCAGACGGGATGAGTAGGCATCGAAGTCTGCAGTGTCCTTGGCGCTGAAACCCCGCCCTTCCTCAAGGCCGAGCATGGCCTGAATGCGCAAATAACTGTCAGACCAGGCCCCGCGAATCATCGAGCTGTAATACAGACCCGGCAGCGCATCCTCTCGCACGCTGGCTTCACTGCTTTCGATCTTCAACAGCCGCGAATACGAGACGACCACCATCAACAGCATGATGGCGATGATGACTGCAAAACTCGCCAAAATGCGTTGGCGCAACGTCCAGTTCTTCACAGGCTGTCCTCGGGTTGTTTCGGAATTGTTTCGAAATGCGGGGAGTATAGCCGAGGGTGGTGTTTCATTAATAAGACGGTTGAGGGGGGATCAGGCAGAAAGGGGCGGTGGAATGGTCATTGGGTGGAGGTGGCGGGGAATATGCCTTCGC
>NZ_JAIQWX010000089.1 GCF_020164475.1 Pseudomonas sp. REP124
CAAGCCCGCTCCCACATTTGGTTTTTGGTGTTCTTACGGCCTACGCTGCCGCATCAAGTGCTTGAACCCTTCAAACACCAGCACCACCACCGCCAGCCAGATCGGAATGTAGGTCAACCATTCCCCGGACTTGATGCTTTCCCCCAGCAACAACGCCACGCCCAGCAACAGCACCGGCTCCACATAACTCAGCAACCCGAACAGACTGAACGGCAGCAAACGGCTGGCAATGATGTACACCACCAAGGCCGATGCACTGATCAGGCCGAGCAGCGGGATCAGCCACGCCAGGGCAGGGTACTGATCGAACACCCCAAACCCCTGTTCACCCCCGTGCACGAACCAGTAGGCAACCGGAAGCATCAGGGTCATGTCCACCCAGAGCCCGCCCAGGTTGTCGGTCTTCAGCCATTTGCGCAGCACGAAATACAGCGGATACCCCACGACCACCACCAGCGTGGCCCAGGAAAAACCGCCAACCTGGTACACCTCATTGATCACGCCCAGACAGGCGAAGAACACCGCGATCTTCTGCAGGTACGACAGGCTTTCCCCGTAGGCGATGCGCCCGGTCAGCACCATGGCCAGCGGCAGCAGGAAATAGCCCAGCGACACATCCAGACTGTAGCCATTGAGTGGCGCCCACATGAACAGCCAGAGTTGCACGCCGAGCAGAGCCGCAGAAACAATCAGGCCCGCGACCAGTTTCGGTTGCGCCGCGACCCGACGCAGCAGGTCAGCCGCGCGCCGCCACTCGCCGGACACCACCATGAACACGGTCATGCAGGGCACGGTCAGCATCATGCGCCAGCCAAAAATCTCCACGCCGCTCAAAGGGGTGAGCAGCGAGGTGTAGTAATACATGACGGCAAACAGCACCGAGGCTGAAACCGATAGAGCAATGCCTTTAGACAAACTGTCCTCGCGAAGTCGAAGGTAAAACGGGGTGCGGAGGATACGTGGTTTTTGTGCTGAATATTGGTCGGGTGCTCAATATTTCCAACAATCCCGAACCAAGAGCTAAAACCCTTGTGGGAGCGGGCTTGCTCGCGAAGGCGGACTGACATTCAACAATGATGGTGTCTGACCCGACGCTTTCGCGAGCAAGCCCGCTCCCACATTGACCGTGGCGTACGCAAATCCCGATGCAACCCGGACCCTGTGGGAGCGAGCCTGCTCGCGATAAATCTCAAGCCAACCGCGCCCTGCGCCCCGACACAAAATGGCTCACATCATTGAACCCCGGTGTCGAAGCATGCCCCGGCGTCACCAGTGAATCGATGAATGCCTCATCCTCTGCCGTAATCTTCACCGCCTGCGCCTTAGTGTAGGCATCCCACTGCGCTTCGGTGCGCGGGCCGACAATGGCTGAGGTCACCGCGCCGTTGTTCAGCACCCAGGCAATAGCGAACTCGACAATTCCCACCCCGTGCTCCAGGGTGTACTGCTGAATCTGCTGGGCAATACGCAACGACTCGGGGCGCCACTCGGTTTCCAGGATGCGCTTGTCCTGACGCCCGGCACGGCTGTTGGCGTCTGGCGCCACGTCCGGCGCGTACTTGCCGCTGAGCACCCCACGGGCCAACGGGCTGTAAGGCACCACACCCAGGCCATAGTTCTGCGCCGCCGTGATCTGCTCGGTTTCGGCCTGGCGGTTGACGATGTTGTACAGCGGCTGGCTGATGACAGGACGGTCGACCCCCAGCGCATCGGCCACACGAATCACTTCGGCGATGCGCCAGCCACGGTAATTGGACAGCCCCCAATAACGAACCTTGCCCTGGCGAATCAGATCGCCGATCGCCGACACGGTGACTTCCAGCGGCGTGTTGTGGTCCTCGCGGTGCAGGTAATAGATGTCGAGATAATCGGTGCCCAAACGGGTGAGGCTGGCGTCGATGCCATTGAACACATGCTTGCGGCTCAGGCCGCTGCGGTTCGGCACGCCATCCACCGGACCGAAGCCGACCTTGGTGGCCAGCACCCATTCATGGCGGTTGCCGGCAATCGCTTCACCGACAATTTCTTCGGAGCGTCCCTGGGTATAAACGTCGGCGGTATCGATGAAGTTGATGCCCTGATCCCAGGCCTTGTTGATGATGCGCAGGGAATCTTCGGCGCTGGTCTGCTCGCCAAACATCATGGTGCCAAGGGTCAGGGTCGAGACCTGCAAACCCGATTGACCCAGCGTGCGATAGCTCATGTTGAAGTCCTTTTACCGGTGGGAAAGGCTTCATCAAATACCAGAAACGTCCGGGGGATCAAAATGAATTGTTGGCGCCGAAGTCGCGGGGCTTCGGCGCCCGGAGGATCACTGGTTACGCAAGGTACGCGTCATGCGCAGCGCCAGCAGGCTGCCGCAGGCGATCACCGCCGCCAGCAGGTACAAGGCGGCATCGGTCGAGCCGGTGCTGTCCTTGACCCAGCCCACCAGATAGGGGCTGAGGAAACCGGCCATCTGGCCCATGGAGTTGATCAACGCCAAACCGCCAGCAGCCGCGCCGGCACTGAGCATGGCGGTCGGCACCGGCCAGAACATCGGCAGGCCGGTGAGGGCGCCCATGGTGGCGATGGACAGACCCAGGATGGCGATGGTCGGGTTGCCGGCGAAGTTCACCGCGATCAGCAGGCCGACCGCACCCATCAGCATCGGTACGACAAGATGCCAGCGGCGTTCCTTGCGCAGGTCGGCGGAGCGGCCGACCAGCAGCATGAACACGGCGGCCAGCAGATACGGGATCGCACTCAGCCAGCCGATCAGCAGGTTGTCGCTGAAGCCCAGGTTCTTGATGATCGACGGCAGCCAGAAGTTGATGGCGTAGACGCCGCTCTGGATGCAGAAATAGATCAGGCCGAACGCCCAGATTGCCGGGTTCTTGAACACCGCGGCCAGCGAATCGCTGGTGGTCTTGGGCTTGTTGGCCAGGTCTTCGGCGTGGTCGGCTTCGAGTACCGAGCGCTCGAATGGGGTCAGCCACTTGGCGTTGGCGTAGCTGTCGCTGAGCAGGAAGTAGGCCAGCGCACCGAGGATCACGGTCGGAATGCCTTGCAGCAGGAACATCCACTGCCAGCCCGCCAGGCCGCCTTGTCCGGCGGCGAAGTGGTTGAGAATCCAGCCGGAGAACGGGCTGCCGAGCAGGCCGGACACCGGGATCGCCGACATGAACAGCGCCATGATGCGGCCGCGGCGGAAGGTCGGGAACCACTGCGAGAGGTACAGCACCACGCCGGGGAAGAAGCCGGCTTCGGCGGCGCCGGTGAACAGGCGCAGGGTGTAGAACCCGGTCGGCGTGGTGACGAACAAAAGGCAAGTCGACAACGTGCCCCAGGTGATCATCATCAGCGCGATCCAGCGGCGGGGGCCGAATTTGGTCAGCGCCAGGTTGCTCGGCACGCCGCACAGCACGTAGCCGATGAAGAAGATCCCGGCGCCGAGGCCGTAGACGGTTTCGCTGAACTTCAGCGCGTCGAGCATCTGCAACTTGGCGAAGCCGACGTTCACCCGGTCGAGGTAGTTGAACAGGTAGCAGATGAAAATGAAGGGGATCAAACGCAGGGTAATGCGTTTGTAGACGGCATTTTTCTCGTCAACGATGGCCTGGGTAGCGGCGGCGCTCTGTGACATGGCGGGCTCTCTCTTTATTATGATTTTTTGCGATGCAAAGGGTAACGTTGATCGCCTTGAGAGTCTCGGCCACCGCCGTGGCCGCTGTCTTTGTGCCTGAGCACAGGGTTTGCATTCAAGGCCTGTGCGGGTGAACAACCGCGCGTCACCCACTCTCTGAAGGATCCCCGTTATGTTCGAACTCGATCACGACCTGGCCCAGGACATCGTCGACCGGGCGATGGCTATCCTGCCGTACAACGTCAATGTCATGGACAGCCAGGGCCTGATCCTCGGCAGCGGCGAGCCGGAGCGGATCAACACCCGCCACGAAGGCGCGCAACTGGTGCTGGCCAACGGTCGGGTGGTGGAGATCGATGCGCAGACGGCGATTCATCTCAAGGGCGTGCAGCCGGGCATCAACCTGCCGCTGATGCTCGACCAGCGTTTGATCGGAGTGCTGGGCATCACCGGCGAGCCCGATCAGTTGCGCACCTATGCCGCCCTGGTGCGCATGACTGCCGAAATGCTGGTGGGCCAGCGCAACCAACAGGCGGAACAGCAATGGCGGCGCCAGCGTTGCGATGATCTGCTGGCGTTGTTGCTCAGCGAGGCGGGCGACTCGCCACGGTTGATCGACGAGGCGCAGCAACTGGGGCTCAAACCGAATTTGACGCGGGTGCCGTATCTGTTCGAGCTGGGCCTGGAGCACGGGCCGGGCCAAACCGTCGAGGCGCTCAGCGCCTGGTTGACCACGCGCTACCCGGACAGCTGGTGCGTGAGTTCGGCCAAGTCGTCGCTGCTGTGGTGCCGGCCGGCCAGCCAGAGTGTGGAGAATGAGCGGCTGCTGGAAAAGCTCGACGCTCTGGGCTGGAACATCTTGCGCATCGCCGTGGGCGGGCAGGCCGATGGGCTGGCCGGGTTGCGTCGTTGCTATCGGCGGGTAGGTGACTTGCTGGCCTACGGGCGCGAGGTGTTGCCGCGCTCCAGGCTGCTGACCCTCAACCGCTACCGATTGCCGGTGATGCTCTGGCGCCATCGCAACGACGATGCCCTCGACGAACTGCTCAACCCCTTGCGCAAAGTCATCGCCAAGGACAGTAACGGCCAACTGCTGGCGACCCTGCGCAGCTGGTGCGACCACGACGGCCAGAGCCAGGCCTGCGCCGATGCCCTGGGCATTCACCGCAACAGTTTGCGCTATCGCATGGAGCGGATTGCCGAGTTGAGCGGGGTTGATCCGTTGCGGCTGGACGGGATGCTGGCGTTGTATCTGGGGGTGCAGTTGTTGCCCGATCCTCAATGATCACCACAAATCCCTTGTGGGAGCGGCGGTGCGACGATTCGACTTGCTCGCGAATGCGGTGTGTCAGTCGATGATGATGTCGACTGACACGGCCTCTTCGCGAGCAAGCCCGCTCCCACATTGGTTTTGTGGTGCGATTCCGATGCTTTTGTGGAAATGAACAATAATCCTCCTGCTCCCTTGTGCAGCAGACCGGCGTCATCGTGTTTGGCGACTGGCAGGATGAGGGTATTGGAACTGGAGAATTCCCATGAAAATCGTGATTGCCCCTGACTCATTCAAAGACAGCCTCAGTGCTCAACACGTGGCTGACGCTATCAGTTTGGGCTGGCGGGAAGTGTGGCCCGATGCGCAGGTGATCACCTGCCCGATGGCCGACGGGGGCGAGGGTACTGTCGCGGCGGTACTGGCGGCATGCGGCGGCGAACGGCACCGTGCCGAAGTGCGCGGCCCCCTTGGCGAAACCGCCCATGCAAGCTCCGGCTGGTTGCCCGAAAGCCGCACCATGATCATCGAAATGGCCGAAGCCAGCGGATTGCAATTGGTTCCGGTCGTTCTGCGCAATGCCTGTGTCAGCAGCACCTACGGTACCGGTGAATTGATCCGCTACGCCCTCGACGAAGGGGCGCAGCGCATCATTCTGGCCATCGGCGGCAGCGCCACCAACGACGGCGGCGCGGGCGCGTTGCAGGCGCTGGGCATGAAACTGTTCGATGCCCAGGGCGAGCCGCTCGCACCGGGCGGTCTGGCATTGGCGAATCTGTTCCGCATCGACATCAGCGAACTCGACCCACGTCTGGCCTCCGTGCGTTTCGACATCGCCGCAGACGTCGACAACCCGCTTTGCGGACCTCAAGGCGCCTCCGCAGTGTTCGGTCCTCAAAAAGGCGCTTCGCCGGAGCAGGTTGAATTGCTCGATCACGCCCTCGGCCACTTCGCCGATCACTGCGCGAAAGTGCTGAACAAAGATGTGCGCGACGAGCCGGGCAGTGGCGCGGCGGGCGGCCTGGGTTTTGCCGCCAAGGCGTTTCTCGGGGCGCAGTTCATGCCCGGGGTGGAAGTGGTGGCTGAGCTGGTGGGCCTGGCCGAAGCCGTCGAAGGTGCCGATCTGGTGATCACCGGGGAAGGGCGGTTCGATGCCCAAACCTTGCGCGGCAAGACGCCCTTCGGCGTGGCGCAGATCGCCCGTGAGCGGGGCGTGCCGGTGATCGCCATCGCCGGGTCGTTGGGTGAGGATTACCAGGATCTCTACGCCCACGGCATCGACGCCGCGTTCTCCCTGGTCAGCGGGCCGATGACCCTGGACGACGCGTGCATGAACGCGCCGCGATTGCTGCGCGAGCGAGCGAGCGACATTGCGCGGGTCTGGCGAATCGCCGGGAAATAAAACCTGTAGGAGCGAGCACGCTCGCGATGGTGGCCGGGACACCGCGGGGCATCAGATGCCCAGCGTTATCGTTGACGACCATCGCGAGCGTGCTCGCTCCTACAGGTATTCAGGTTTGGCCGAAAAATATTTCTTTGCCACCATCAACATCCGCAACTCCCGCCGATAAAGATCACAGACGCGTTCAGCGTCTGACTGATCGGTCACGCAGATGGCCGACAGTGATCACGGCATGGACGCTCGCCGCTTTCATTACCCGAGTATCGTCCTATGTCCTTGCGTCAACTGAACATCGCGCCTCGTGCATTCCTGGGTTTCGCCTTCATCGCCTTGCTGGTGGTCGTGCTGGGGGTGTTCGCGGTCAACCGCATGTCGATCATCCGTCAGTCCTCCATCGACATGGGCAGCACCCAACTGCCCAGCGTCACCTATCTTGGTAACGTCACCGAAAACGTGCTGCGCATGCGCATCCTGTCGTTCCGCATTCTGGTCAACCGCGATCCGGCCAGCCTGCAGGAAGCCGAAACCCGCATCGGCGTGCTCAACGACAAGGCACGCAAGGCCCAGGCCGCCTACGCCCAATTGCCGGCGGGCCCGCAGGAAGCGGCGCTCTACAAGATCTTCAGCGCGACCATGGACGATTACATGCAGGCCCAGCGCGAGATGCTCGACCTGTCGCGGCAGAACCGCGTCGATGAGATGCGCAGCCTGATCAACTCCCGGATCAAGGACGGCACCGACAAGATGGGCGAGCAGCTCGGTCAGTTGGTGACCTACAACACCGATGGCGCCAAGGAAGCCGGTGTACTTGCCGAACGCAACTACAACAGCGCCGTGAACGGCATCATCGCCGTGTCAGTGCTGGCGGCGCTGATGACCGTGTTGCTGGCCTGGCTGCTGACCCGCAGTATCGTCTCGCCCTTGAGCCGCGCGGTGCAGGCTGCCGAAACCATCGCCGGCGGCAACCTGAGCAAGTCCATCGAGGTCGATGGTCAGGACGAACCGGGCCGTCTGCTCGGTGCCCTGGCCACCATGCAAACCAACCTGCGCAAAACCATCGAGCAGATCGCCGGTTCCGCCACGCAACTGGGCGCCGCTGCCGAAGAGCTGAGCGCCGTCACCGAAGAAGCCTCCCGCGGGCTGCATCAGCAGAACAACGAAATCGAACAGGCCGCCACCGCCGTCAACGAGATGACCGCCGCCGTGGAAGAAGTGGCGCGCAACGCTGTCTCGACCTCCGAAGCCTCGAGCCAATCGACCCAGGCCGCCCGCGAAGGCCGCGACCGCGTGGTGGAAACCGTCGACGCGATCCAGACCATGACCCACGACGTGCAGAACACCGCGATGATGATCGAAGGGCTGGCGGAGCAGGGCAGGGACATCGGCAAGGTGCTGGACGTGATCCGCGCCATCGCCGAGCAGACCAACCTGCTGGCATTGAACGCGGCAATCGAAGCGGCCCGCGCTGGAGAAGCCGGACGTGGTTTTGCGGTGGTGGCGGACGAAGTTCGGGCGCTGGCCCACCGCACCGCGCAGTCCACCCAGGAAATCGAGAAGATGGTCGCCGGCATTCAGAACGGCACCGGCGAGGCGGTGTCGTCGATGCAGCAGAGCAATCAGCGTACCCAGACCACCCTGGAAATGGCCCGCGCTGCGGGTGTGGCGCTGGAGCAGATCACCCAGTCGATCCACCTGATCAACGAGCGCAACCTGGTGATCGCCAGCGCCTCGGAAGAACAGGCGCAAGTGTCGCGCGAAGTGGACCGCAATCTGGTGAACATCCGCGACCTGGCGACCCAGTCCGCCGCCGGCGCCAACCAGACCAGCGCCGCGACCCACGAACTGTCGCGCCTGGCGGTGGACCTGAATGCGATGGTGGCGCGCTTCGTCATCTGATCAAACCCGCTTCCTGTAGGAGCGAGCACGCTCGCGATGGTCGTCAACGATAACGCTGGCAGCCTGACACCCAGCGGTGTCCGAGCCACCATCGCGAGCAAGCTCGCTCCTACAGATCGTGCACACTCCACAGGCCGTAAAGCCACCCCTGTATAAAAACCCACCTGTCAAGTCTGACAGTATCGAAACCTCCGCAAAGCGTGCTTAATCCGCGAAGGCCCAAACGGCCAGGCAGAACGACAGGACGTAGTACTGCAGTGTTCGAGCCATCAATCGAACTGCCAAAAACCGATTTGAAAACCATGAGCACGCTCGTGGTTTAACTCGAACGTTTTGGAGCACTGGACATGGCAGATTCAGAAAGAACACGCACGGCCGAACAGGTGCGCAGCGATTACCGTAAACAGTTGTTCAGGGCCCGGCGACAGGAGGAGCTGGCTCCGCCTGACATGACCGACATTATCGAAGGCGACGCCGATGGTTTGATTCACATCGATTTCGCGGATGACCCTATCAGGTTCACGGTCAAAGAATGGGCGGATCGACCGGTTTTCCCGAACACCCTCGTCAACACGCTCTTCGTCGAAATGCGACGTATCACGGTTCCCGAATCCCAGTATGTACAGATTTCCATGGAAGAGTTCGGCAACACTACCGATTTTCCGTCCAGTAATTTCCCGCTGGAGAAAGAAATTCCACTCCACCTCACCGCAGGCATGGAAGGCAAGTTTCAGCTTCGATGCCGCCTGGAACCCTGGAATTTAAGCCCGATCATCGACTCTCTGCCAGCGCCGTTTGAACTCGACAGAACCGGGCCGATCAGGCCGGGCGTTCCGAAAAGCATCATTGTTCATGAGCCCTTGATCACCGAAGAGGTCCTGACACGGGACAAGGGGATCAACTGCGAAGTGCCTGATTTTGAAGAGGAAAAGAAGGGTGCGGTCACGCTCGCTGTGGCATTGCTGAAAGAGCCACCAACAGAGGAGCCGGATCGCGAAGAACTGGTTTTTCTGGGCGGTCTTCCCCTGACTCGTCAAATCACCATTCCCGAGGCCTCGGTCCGCAAACTCGGCTCAATGTTGATGTACATCGTCTATTTCTTGTACGACAAAGCCGGAAACCGCAGCGACATGCCGTACCCGACGCCGGTTCAGGTGGCACTGGGCAAATTGCCCATGGACCCGGACTCCTGCAGCGTCCCATTGGCCGAAGACGATGGCGTGATCGATCGCGCCGATGCGGCTCTCCCCACCACTGTGTGGATCGACCCCATTGCGGATTATCAGGAGGCGGATGGCATTGTGATTACCTGGGGTGGCACGCGCCTGCCGCGAACGGCGATCAGTGCGCACCTGCCGTTTCCGTTGACGATCACAGTGCCGAGGGATGTCATCAACGGCGAATACGACTTTGCCGGGGCTGACAGCCAGCCAATAAAGGTGGACTACGAGGTGTATCGCGGTGACTACGCAATTCCTTCGAAAGCCTCCATTACCGTCAACGTCAACCTGAGAGTGGCCGGCCCGCCCAACCCCGACCCTGGCCCGGAAAACCCGTTGCTGGGACTGGTCGAGTTCCTCAGCTCCAGCGGCAGCAACACCGAACTGGTGCCCGCAGATATCGGCGAGGATGCCCAAGGTACGATCACCCTGACCAAGGACATACTTGACCATGTGCTCGCCGGCGACCTGCTGACGCTGTACTGGAACGGTGAAGCGGTCTCGTCACCAGCCTATGCCATCGTCGGGACGGAGACTGTCGACCAGAAAATCCCGATCGTCATCCCCTGGGCGGATATCGAAAAGGTTCCGGTCATAAAGCAATTGCCGCTGCACTACACCATCACGCGCCCAGGCCTGATCAACCCGCAACAGTCGCTGCCGACCTTGATCGATGTCGAGGTTGAAATCGTCAAGCTTCCTGACATCGAGTTTCCCAACAAGCACCCGGACCGAGACCTCATCAATTGCGATGGGCTGGAGGAGAAAGACGGCGAGTGGGGCATCTACGTGAAAATTCCGGTTTCGAACTATTTGAAGGAAGGCGTGGAGGTCGACGTTTCATGGGCAACCTTTGACTGGGATGATGTGACGCTTTTGCCGGACACCGATCGGCAGCAACGGCTGACTGTGACCAGGGAGGAGGAAAGCAACGGCCTCCTCTGGTTCATTCCCTATGTGGAGTGCCTCAAGCCCACCTATGACACCGGCAATCAGTTCGGCTACGGCAAGGCGATGTACCAGATCGTTGTCCGGGGCACCGATGTGAAATCCGAGCTGGCCAGCATCATGATCGCCGTGTTCGAACTCAATGCCCATTGCAGAATCCCGAGACCCTGAACCCAATTCTGTAGGAGCGAGCATGCTCGCGATGGTCGTCAACGATGACGCTGACAGCCTGACACCCAGCGGTGCATCGGACTACATCGCGAGCAAGCTCGCTCCTACAGAAAAGGGTGTTGCTTCGGATAAGTCCTACATTTTTTTAAGAGATTTCTCTTTAGTCTTCGCCGCCTTTGCATGTTCAAGCAGGGTTCGCCAGGTCAGGCGGACCCATTCTTTGACCTTTATTACTGCGGTGTCTGATGAAAACTGAAAAAGCATTCGCGTTGAATCCTCTGTCCGCCTCCATCAAGTGGCTGACCTTGATGCCCCTGCTGTTGGCCAGTACTCAGACGATGGCCGGCATTGTCGATAACGGCCAGACGGAGCGTATTGATGGTAATACCGCGTCAGACACCTATCTGGTGCGTAATGCCTCGAACCTGATTTCCAATGGTGCAAGCACTCAGGACATCACTGCGCAAACCGGCTCGACCCTCTCCTTGAGCGGCACCACCGTGACCACGACCGCCTTGACCGGGGTGTTTTTGCAGGACAGTTCAGCAACGATTTCAGGTGGCTCCATTACTGCCGGCCGGACCGGGCTTTCGCTGCAAAGCAGTGCGCCGGTCAACCAAGGTTCGAAGGCAACGGTCACTGACGTCACAATTACCGGCGGCACGACAGGCGCTACCGTGGGCAGTACGAGTGAGCTGGATCTGGTCAGAACCACTCTGGTCGGTACATCCGGCTTCGGTTTGCAGATGGCCAACGGTCGGGTCTCCGCTACCGGCGGAACGATTCAGGGTGGCATCAACGGCATCGTCATGACCACCGACCCGAATGTTCCACAAAACAACCGTCTGACGCTCAGCGGCACCAAGGTCGAGGGCCAAAGCGGCTCTGCGATCAGCGTGACCAACTTCAGCGCGGCGCCCATCACCGCCGATATCCGGGTGGAGAACGGTTCGACGCTGACCGGCGGCAACGGCAAGATCCTTGAAGTCGGTGGCACCTCCATCGCCAACATGGTGGTGGACAACAGCGCGCTGGTCGGCGACGTCAGCGCCGAGGCCGGGGCCACCGCCAATCTCACCCTGCAGAACCAGGCCACGCTCACCGGCCAGCTCGACAACGTCAACAGCCTGATCATCAATAGCGATGCGCGCTGGGTGATGGTCGGTGACGGCAGCGTTGCCAACCTGGCACTTAACGGTGGCGGGGTGCAGTTCGGCAATCCCGGTGAATTCTTCAAGCTGACCGTGGGCGAGCTGTCCGGTACCGGCGGCACCTTCTACATGCACACCAATTTTGGTGTGGTCGATACCCTGACCGTCACCGGCAACGCCACCGGCAATCACCAAGTGTTGATTGATGCCAGCGGCTCCGAGCCGGTGGCCGCCGCTTCGCTGCCGGTCATTCACACCGGTGGTGGCGATGCAACGTTTTCCCTGGTCGGCGGCCCGGTGGATCTGGGGGCGTTTTCCTACGACCTGATCCAGCAGGGCAGCAATGACTGGTTCCTCGACACGGCGTCGAAAGTGGTCAGCCCGAGCACTCAGACTGTCCTGGCATTGGCCGATGCCCTGCCGACCGTGTTCTATGGCGAGCTCACCACCATGCGCAGCCGCATGGGCGAGTTGCGCCTGGACGAGGGCAAGGCCGGCGGCTGGGTGCGCGCCTATGGCAACAAGTTCAATGTCAGCACCGGGGTGGCGGACTACCAGCAAAACCAGCAGGGCCTGTCGTTCGGCGCCGATGCGCCGCTGCCGTTCGGTGACGGTCAGTGGCTGGTGGGCTTGCTCGCCGGTTACAGCAAATCCGATCTGAACCTGGACCGTGGCAGCAGCGGCACCGTGGACAGTTACTACATTGGCGGCTACGCCACCTGGCTGGACAAGCAGACCGGCTACTACCTGGACAGCGTGCTGAAATTCAACCGCTACCAGAACGAAGCCGATGTGCACCTGAGCGACGGCACCCGGACCAAGGGCGATTACGACACTGAAGGTGTCGGTGCGTCCGTGGAGTTCGGGCGGCATATCAAGCTGGCCGATGGTTTCTATGTTGAGCCGTACGCGCAGGCTGCCGCACTGGTGGTCAAGGGCCAGAGCTACGACCTGGACAACGGGCTGCAAGCCGATAGCGATCGCACCCGCTCGTTGCTGGGCAAGGTCGGCGCCACGGTGGGGCGCAACTACGACCTGGGTGAAGGCAAGGTGGTGCAGCCTTATGTTCGTGCGGCCTACGTGCATGAGTTCGCCAACAACAATGACGTCGACGTCAACAACAACACCTTCACCAACGATCTATCGGGTTCCCGTGGCGAGCTGGGTTTCGGCGTCGCGATGAATGTGAGCGAGCGGATTTCGCTGCACGCCGATGCCGATTACAGCAACGGCGAGAAGATCGAACAGCCGTGGGGTTTGAACTTCGGCGCACGTTACAGCTGGTAAATGCGTTCCGACGCAGGCGTCGATGGGCGCCTGCATCAGCGCTTGAGGATTAACAAGACGCGTACTTATCCAGGGTCCTGTCGGTCTGGCATTCAGCGGTAGTCTTACCGGCTCGCTTTCATGAGTGAGGAATCAGACATGTCCAGACAGTCGCAGCCATTTGAGGAAGTCAGGGTGGACCTTGCGCCGCCCGATCTGATCGATGTACTTCCCGAGTTCGAAGGCGGCCAGGAAAACCTGCTGCCCAAGGATGGGTGGTTGAAGCCGCTGCGGGTCGAGTTCGAGCGGTGGGGCGATTCGGCGCAGGGCCCCGGCATGA
The DNA here is from genome assembly GCF_020164475.1 of Pseudomonas sp. REP124. Taxonomy (GTDB): domain Bacteria; phylum Pseudomonadota; class Gammaproteobacteria; order Pseudomonadales; family Pseudomonadaceae; genus Aquipseudomonas. Next base: position 13,290 of record NZ_JAIQWX010000089.1, read on the forward strand.
TTGATACGCTGCAGCTGTTTTTTGATGACAGAACTACGCCCGTTCATGAGCGGAAACTGGAAGGGCCGATCGACGATGCCGAGTTCTGGGCCGAGGTGCCCGCGGCCAGGCTGGAGGAGGGGGTTCATTCGCTGTTCTATCGGGTCCTGCCCTGGAACGGTTCCACGACCCGTGAATCGGTGCCGGTCAACGTCACCATCGATAAAAGCCCGCCGATTCTGGCCAATGCCAGCGAGCTGATTTTCCCGCCTGCGGTGCTGCCGCCCAATGCGCTGACCGCTGACTATCTTGAAGATCCGCAACACAACGACCAGTTGCTGGCCATCGTTCCGGTTTACCGCACCCCGGCGCCCGGGGATGTGGTGATCGCCACCTGGAAAAATCCGGGCGATGGCGGTTCGGGGGAGGTACGCAGCGAGCCGCTGACACGCCTCAACTACAACGATCCGATCACCCTGACGTTCACCGGCGACTTCATTCGTTATCAGGGCGATGGCAAGCGGGAGGTGACTTATCGGGTGGAGGACCGGGCGACGAACGCCAGTGGCGAGTCCTATCCGGTGGAGTTGCTGGTGGCGGCCATCCGACCGCCTCGTCATGCGCCATTTCCCTGGATCAGGCAAATCAACGATGACCCGGCGGACTGGGCCGAGCTCAATCCGGAAGCGACGTTGCAGGGGGCGACGGTCATCATTCCTGCCGAGGCGATTTTCTATAAGGACGATCGGCTGGAGGTTTGCCTGGGGGAGCCGGGCAGCCCGGGGGCGGTGTGTGTGCCTGTCGATCCGGATGCGCGTGAGGTGCAGATCGACAAGTCGATCATTGGCGGTTTTCTCGACAAGACGATCCCGGTGTTTTACGTCATTCACATGCCCGACGGCACCGAGATGCCCTCCCGACGCCTGACCCTGAAAGTGCGAGCGTTCCCAGCCAGCAAATTCCACGGCGCCCAGCTCGCCGCGCCCTTCAGCGACCCGGTGTACAAAAGCGAAATCACCGCCGCGGGCGTGCCGATCTTCCAGCGCGTCTGGTCCTACATCAGCACCCGTTGTCTCATCACCGTCACGGTGACCGGCTCGGGCAAAACCGAAACCCTGCTCGACGCCCACCAGGTCTTGCCGGCAGAAGCCAGTGCCGGCGTCTCGGCCACCATTTCCCAAACATTCCTGCGCAGCCTGACCAGCGACGTACGCTTCGTGGTCCTGACCAAAGTCAGCTTCGACGACGGCACCACCTGGTTTCCGTTCATCGAATTGCGGCCGATGCTCAGGGACTGAAAGCACACGCAAATCCAAAACTGTGGGAGCGGGCTTGCTCGCGAATGCGGTGGGTCAGGCAGCATCGATGTTGATTGTGCCGGCGCCTTCGCGGGCAAGCCCGCTCCCACAGTGGATTGGTGGTGTAGCCCATACGGTATGCACACCGCCAACCCCTGTAGGAGCGAGGCTTGCCCGCGAAGGCGGAGTGTCAGGCTCAGATGATTTTGAATGTGCCGGCCTCTTCGCGGGCAAGCCTCGCTCCTACAGCGGTACTGGGTGCCCTCTGAATTTGTGTTAGCAGCAGATCAAAAACTGTGGGAGCGAGCCTGCTCGCGATGGCGGCGGGTCAGGCGACATCGATGTTGATTGTGCCGACATCATCGCGAGCAGGCTCGCTCCCACAATGGATCAGTGCTCCAGGAAACTCGGTTTATTGATAGGTGAGGGTGAAGCTCAGCGAGCCCTCGGCCTTGCCCGCACGAATGTCGGCGCTGTTTTTGAGCTGGTAGAAGCGCGCCTTGAAATCCAGCACTTTGTCTTTGCCGTCCTCGATCAAGCCGAAATCCGCGTCGCTGCCCAAGGGTACTGGCGTCACGCCGTCGCCGCGCAGGATCTGGATGCCCATTCCGGCCGCCGTGGAGGTCGGGCTCAGGTTGAAGATGCCCAGGCTGCCGTCACCTTCGGGCAGGGAGCCGTTGGCGCCGTCGAGGCGGATGTGGGCGGTGGCCTCGTTACCGCCGGTGGGGTCGGTCTGGCAGCTGGTGAGGCTGATGGTGAAGCTGGTCGGGGCGGTGGTGAAGCTTGGATGGGTGAAGTCCGAGGTGTTCCAGTCACCCAGCGGCACCGGGTCGACGCTGACCGGGTTGGCGCCCACCGCGCATTGCGACTGCACCACGGTGCCTCTCAAACCGTACATGAAACCCTTGCCGACCCCGGTGAAATGCCCGTCGAACAGCTGCCGGCTCAACTGATGCGGTCCCGGTGGAATCACCCCGGTTTTCACCAGCGTCACCTTGCTGCGCAGCCGCGAAAGCTTGAACGGCGACAGCAATGTCCGGGTGATTTGTGCCTCGAACGGCACGATCGGCTTGCCGCCAATCGGCACGAATTCATTGTCGAATCGCCCTTCGAACGGTACCTCCAGAGTGATACGCGCACCGACCCCCGGAATGTTGGTCATGAAAATCCTACCGCTGGAATCCTCTCCGCCAATAGGCTCATGCACCCGGCGATCGAAGGGTGCCGTCGGCAAGGCGCTGAAGTTAAGGGTCACGCTGCCATCGTTACTGCAAGTGATGCCCAGGTTCCCGGGGTTGCTGGTCTGGATCAGTTTGTCGACGACGCCGATGATGCTGCCGATCTTCGCATCGCGCGGCACATAAACGCTGCCCACATCCGCCTGAAAATCCATCGGCCCGGCCGCGCCATCCCAGAAGCAGGTGTTGGCCAGCGCAGGCGTTGCCAGCTGCCAGCCGACGACGATCCCCGCCAGGCCAAGGCCCCGGCGCAGTGATAATTTCATGAACGTTTTCCTTCAAAAAAGAACGACGGCGCACCCGGCGCCGTCTGAATAAGTGCAAGTCAGCGACAGATCGAGTCCTGCATCCGATAACCCTCGGTCAGCTCGCTGCGCTGCGGATCGATGTCCAGCTGGCATTGCTGCCCAGCCCAGCGCACCTCGAGTGATTGCGGCTGATCGTCGACGCTGAGCATCAGCTGGCCGGCCTGGCCGACAACGCCGATCACCGCGTTTTCGCGATCGCGCACCTGCGCACCGAAGGGCAGCGGCTGGCCGTTGAAGGTGGCGTTGATCACCATACGATTGACCGAACGAGCGGCGAAGGTGGTCTTGACCACGGCCCCACGCCGAGGCACCGCCTGCGCCGTGCCGTTGTCGATCTCCACGTCGGGGCCCAGCTGATCGGTGTCCAGTTCCACATGGTTGATCCGGTAAGGGCGCAGATACGGCACCAGCGCGTAACCCCGTTCATTGGTGCGTACGCCCGGCGCGTTGGCGATGCCGACATCCTTGATCCCCGGCACTTCCACCAGGCCTGCGGTTTCCCCCAGATACGGACCCAGTTCGATGCCGTCGCCATGCAGCAGCACGGCGCCGGTGGCGTTCATCGACAGGTTGCGGTAGTCGTTGCCCTGGCTGACGCCGGCGCCGACGTTGCCGTACTGCGTCTGGTAACCCATCGACAGTTCCGCCGATTGCTGGCGATTGTCTTGGTTGGCCACTGCGGCGCGATAGTTGAAGCGGTTGTCGTCCAGGCTGCCGTTGAGGCTGGCGCGCTGGCTGTGGGTGTTGCCGTTTTTCTGGACGTCGAAAGTCGCCGAGTTGGTGTGCCCGAAGCCCAGCGGCAGCGTCACGCTCAAGCCGAACTGGCGATCACTGTGCTGCTCGCGATCGCTCAACGACTGGCTGGCGAACAGGGTGTAACCGACACCCTTGTGCTGGGTGTTGAAGTTGAACTGGAACTGCCGACGCTGATAGTTGCTGCGCCAGAAATCTTCCTGGGACAACGACAGCGTCAGCGAGCTCTGCGGCGTGAGGTTCTGGTAGACCGCGGCTTCCAGGCGGCTGCGGCGGCTGCCACGGAAGCTGGCGTCCTGGCTACGCTGGCGCACCGCTTCATCGAAATCGCGATAGCCCTCGGTCGAATAGCGATAACCGGCAAAGCGCAGGCTGGTGCGGGTGGGGAAGGTCTTGCCGTACTTGATCGCGTAACTGGTGCCCTGCACCGAGTCCAGCTCCCGAGTGTCGAGATCGGCATCGGAGCGGGTGATGTCCAGGGCGAGGGCGCCGATGCTGCCCAGGTCCTTGGCGATGCCGACGTTCATTGCCTGGTAATGCTCGCTGGCGAGCAGGCCGCCATAAAAAGTCGAACCAAAAGCGCTGCCCATGGCCAGGGTGCCTTGCCACATCAGCGGGTCGTCGATGTGGCTGGCGGAGTTGTAGCGCCCGACGGCGGCGCTGTAACGCCAGCTGCCTTCGCGCAGCAGATTACCCAGCGAGGCGTAGGGTTGGGTGAAGCGCCGAACCTGGCCATCGGCTTCGGTCAGGATGATTTCCAACTCGCCGGCGCCACCGCCGGTGTTCAGGTCATCGATCTCGTAGGGGCCGGCGCTGACGTAAGTCGAGTAGATCGGATAGCCGTTCTGCCGCACTTCCAGACGCGAGCGGCTCAGCGCCACGCCGCGAATCACCGGCGCATAACCTTGCATCGAATCGGGCAGCATGCCGGCATCGGAGCTGACCAGCGCGCCCTTGATCGGCACGCTCTTGAACACATCGCCACCGGTGAACGCTTCGCCCAGGGTCAGGTTGGCGTTCATGCCCGGCAGGTCGCGCTGCGCGTAGGTGTAGGCGCGGGTCCATTCCCGTTCGCCGTGGCTGTCCTGACGCCCGCTCTGATTGGTACGCAGCCGCCACGGGCCGAGATTGACGCCGGCGTTGAGGAACAGGTCCTGGCTGTTGTTGGAACCGTTGCGATTGGAGCCTTGTTGCGCGGACACCTGATAGTTGAGGAACGCCGCGTTGATGCCCTCGTCCCATCGCTCGGGGTCGACGTAGCCCGCGACGTCGCGGCGCATGGCGATCTGCGGAATGGAAAGGGCCAGTTGCAGCGCACCACCGTCGAATTCGCTGCGCGCGCCCTCGATCAAGGTGCTCAGTTGCAGGCAATCGGCGCCGAGCTGTTCGGGGTTGGCCAGCGCATCGAGCTTCACGCCGAACGCTTCAAGCTGTGCGGCGCTGAAGCAGGGCGCCAGCTCGCCGGATTCGTCGGGGACAAAGTCGAACTCGTGGCGACCGCGGTATTCGTGGTTGACGCGCACCTCCACCTGATACCGCCCCGGGCCCAGCGCCTGGGTTTCAGCCAGCGCCTGCAAGGCAAGGTGGCCGGCATCGGCGGGCTGCCCGGAGCCCTGGTGCATGAAGCCGCTCTGGAAGGAAAGCGGGGCCCCGGCCAGCGCAGGCCCTGCCTCGACGAGGGCGGCGCTGCCGCTGCCGATCAAGAAAAGCTGGGCAAAACGCTGGCGAGCGGGCACGCGCCGACGGCCCTTGAAAGCAATCATCATTTACGTCCTGGCTAGTGAATGCGAGGGGCGATCAGCGGCTGATCTGAAGTGGCTGGCTGATGGCCGGGGTGATGCCGCCGTAGTCATTGATGGTGGTGAAGGACACGCGCATGTCGGGGCCCGGCTTGATCTGGTCGAGCAGGTACAGCTGGCGGTCGAGCGGGGTGACCATCGGCGGGGTGACCAGGGTCTGCGTGCGGCCGTTGGCACTCACTTCCACGCGGTGGAAGGTGTAGTGAAAGGGCGTCGGATTGTTCACCACCAGACCGGTCTTGCCGCCCACTTGCTGCACCGACCATTGCAAATCCTTGAGGCGCAGATTCGGGTTGTCCTTCAACTGGCTCGGCCGATAGAACAGCTTGATGCGAGTGCGGATGGCGATGTTCAGCACGTTGCTGCCCTGGTCCGCCTCGACCTGGGGGATTTCCTGGGCGTTGAAAAAGAACAGCGACTCGCGGTCGGTCGGCAGCGTGTTCGGCAGCCCGTTGATCTGCAGTTGCTGCTTCTTGCCGGCATTGACCCGGAACAACGGCGGCGACACCACGAAAGGCACGGCAGTGGTGGTGTCATCGGAACTGGTGTTGACCCAGGCCTGGACCGCATACGGCTTATCGCTGGGGTTGGCGACTACCAGCGACACGCTGCGTTTATCGCTCTCGAACAGCACGCGGGTGCCGCTCAAGGTCAGGGCGCCGTGGCTGGCCGGTACGTGCACCGACAGCAACAGCAGAGCCATGGCACCGCCGCGGGCGGTCCTGTGCCGGCTCAAGGATTTGATCGAATGAAACATGAAATACCTCAGGGCGATGCGGGGACGCGCCATGCAGCGCACGCCCTTGAGCGCAGACGGGCTCTGCGCTCAAGGGTGAGTTTTAAGGGAGGGCGACGATGAAGTTGACGTTGGCAATCACCGGGCCTGGCGCGACGGTGGCCGCCACGGAGCGGTACTTGGTGTTGAACATCATGCGGGTTTCACCGACCGGGTTCAGCGGGTAAGCCTTCGACTGAGTGCCGCTGTCGATGTGCTTGTCATCGTTGTCCTTGATCGCCAGGGCAACGCCCAAGGCGCCGCCGGTCTGGATGCCGTAGTACTTGCCGTCGGTACCGGCGTTGCCGTGGGTACTGTCGAACTGCACGGTGGCGGTGTCGCCAACGGCGAAGTTGCAGGCCGCGCCGTCCTTGATCAGCAGGGCGAATTCACGACCACCGACTTCGGTGCCGACCGTGCCGCCGAAATCAACGGCTGCCACGCTGCCCAGGTTGATCGGACCCGGAGCACCGGTACCCGGATCGATCGGGTAAACCGGGCAAGTGTTGGCATTGATGTTTCCGGTGAAGTTGACCTGACCAACGCTGTTGGCGAAAGCGGAGGTGCCCGCCAGGGAAGCGGCCAGACCCAGGGTCAGGGCGATGAGCGATTTTTTCATGTGTACAAATCCTTTTAGTGCCTCCGTGCGAAAAGCCGAAACGGCATGGGGGCGGTACGCGGGTTAAGGCGTGAGAGTGTTTAGTGAAGGGGAATCGGTGTTTCGGCGGGCGGATGTTAGAGAGGGGTGGGGGGAGGGGATATGAGAGATCTCTCAATTGGGGGAATGCTTTATCTATGGATTCAGAACGCAAAAAAGCCAGGCAACCGTATGAGGACTGCCTGGCCGATGGTTGTTAAATCAATTCTTCCAACACTCTGAACGTGCGATTTTTCTTGTGATTCGATTGTCTGCCGCGCATGAATTCCTGCCTTCTTTCAGGCGGGCTTTCTTCAATTGTCGCTTTCGATGTTGTAATCGTGGGCCCTTTTTTGCGGGTTGTAGTTTGCGGCCCAGAGTACTCGACACCCTGTGTAGGAATCGGGTCGGCTCCTTCGGTTGCTGCTGCCTCAAACAGTTTGTATCGCAGAGCTCTCACCTTTCGAGCATTTGAGAAGTCCGGCACATCAAGAACAGTGGTGACTTTATCCGTTCCACTCATGACGTCGGCTTCATAATCCATCATCGTTCGAAAATGCTCTTCAAAATACCTGTCCGAACCAGAGCTGGATTTAATTGGTGCCTTGTAAAACTTGGGTGGTTTGAACGTTTTCAAGCCCGGTAGGGCAATTGCACCCACGGCCAGCGCTACCAGGGTCAGCCACCGGTTTGCGTGCTCGTCCTGAACGAACGCGCTTGCGCCTTCCACCCCAAACGACGCGAACGTTGTCCCTATTGTAGTTGTGAGAGAGTAGGCACTTGCCACTCCGCTGGTGAATGCAGCAGCCGCTCCCACAAAGACAGGCGCACTCGTGGTTGCGCCGACAGTGGCTGCCGCAATGCCGGCCGTATTCACAATCAGGGTACCCACGGCTGACGCTGTCGAGAGTTTGAAAGCAGCGGCCGCCGGTCCCGGATTGAATGTAATGAGCGAAACGATGATGCCGAATATCGCCGTTGCAACGGACACCCCGATACCAAACCAGGGGTTGGTAATGAGATCATTTTGTTGCGTACGACCACTTGGATCGCTGAACGCGATCGGATTGCCGGAACAGTACTTGTAGCAGTTGATACCGCCGGCACCGAAGGGGCTTGATGGGTCCGGGTTGAAGAAACGCATCAGGGACGGGTCGTAGGCGCGATAGCCCTGGCCGAGTAGATACCAACCGCCGACTGCATCGCGCACTTCGCCATTGAAGGCCAGGAGACTCTTGAATGGTGCATCGCTGCTGAATTCTCCGTAGGCGGTGTACATCGCACTGCGCAATTGGTCGGCTTGGCTTTCCGCGATTACGGAATGTTTGGCGTCGCTCAATAACAGCAACGTTTGGCTACCGTCTCCCGGTGATTGTTGCCCCAACGGCTGGCTATCAAGATGAAGCAATTGGGTATGCTGGCCATTGTGGATTGTGTCGCTCAATCGGTCGCCTGAATAGAATCGCAGGGTTTCGGGCTGATCCTCGTTTTTGGTTGCCACCAGAATGTCATGGGCATCGTAGTCATAACTGGTGATGGGTTGACCAGCCGCCGTGCTGACACCCATGAGCCGGCCAAGACTGTCGTAGTGCAACTGCTGCCCTTGAGTATCGTGCATCAGGTTGCCGTCGGGATCGTAGGTGAAATCCGTCGCCAGCTCCTGATAGTCGAAATGACTATGAACGGCCTTGATCAGTTTACAAGGGTCTTCGTCAGCGAAGCTGAAGTGCGTGATGTTTTGGCTGCCGTCATCAAAGTCGGTGCGGCTGTAAGTGATGTTGTCGAAGGCATCGAATTCGAAGTATTGCTTGACTATGGCGTTGCCGAATCGGTCCTTGGGCAACTGATCGCCCGAGCATGCATACACTTCCAACCGGCCGCGCAAGTCGTATTCGTAGTTTTCCAGCAGCGCGGTTCTGTTATCGACTCGCAGATGCCGGCTTTTCACATTGCCATCGGTCAGGTAACTCAACTCAATGCTGCGAACCGGTTGTACCGGTTGACCCTGAGCATCATTCAACTCAAGGGTGCGCTCGATTTCCCGGCCGATGTCATCGAACGCCAGAGTTGTGGTCAGCGTGTTGCCGTTGCCCATATCGGTGCTGGTCGTGCGGTACAAACGTCCACAGGCGTCGTATTCAAAAGCGGCCTGCAATTGGCCCTGGCGCATTGCGATGATGCGCCCATTGGTTTTGTGATACTCCGCCTCGGTAACCTCATTGCCAATATCGGTGCGAAGCATCAGCCGACCCTTCAACGAGCTGGTATAGCGTGTGACCCATGGCTGCGCGGTAGTTGGCTCCTTCCAGGTTTCGCTATCCAGATGTCCCGCCTGGCTATAGGTGAAACTCAAGGTACCCCGCGCATTGCTTGAGGTTGCGAGTTCACCATTGAGCGGGTCGTAATCGAAGGTGGCATCGCCTTCAGGTGGTTTGATGGCCGTTGGCCGATAGGTCAGTCCCGGCTTGTATTCAACGTCGATGTGCTTTCCTGCGGGAGTGACCCGACGACTGATCTGCAGCCGCCCCCCTTCGTAGTGCAACTGTTCAATGCGTCCGCCGACGTTGATCCTCGTCAAACGCTCCAGCCCGTCGAACTGTTGTGTACCCAGTGTCCTGGGTGGCAGCTGAGCATTGCCGGGCTGCACAGTGATGGACGTCGGCAGTTGCTTGGCACTGTGCGCAGCATAGGTATGGCTGATGACCGTTCTGTCGGGCAACGTGTTGGTGAGAAGGCGACCCAGAACGTCGTAACGGTATCGGGTGGGCGGCGGGGCGTCCAGGGGCTATGTCTATGACGGCGAGGATGCCTTGACCGGGGCCAATGGTGATGGCGTCAACGAGCGTGTCTTCTATCGCAATGATGAGCCGGCGAACAGGGTTGACGGCGATCAGCGCACCACCTTCATGTATGGTAACGGACAGCCGCTGGCCCAGCGCGAGGAGAGTGATGGCCCAAAGTCCTGATGCTGGCCGGGGACGACAAGAGCAGCGTGTTGTCCGAGGTCAGCGAGCAGGGGCGGGGGAATGTGGTTTATACGGCGTATGGGTTCGATGCGGGGGGAGAGAGTCGGATCGGGTTTAACGGGGAGTTGAAGGATTCGTTTAGCGGGCAGTATTTTTTGGGGAAGGGGTATCGGATGTTTGATCCGTTGGTGATGCGGTTCAAGAGCCCGGATGGGGTGGGATGGAGTCCGTTTGGGGCGGGGGGTATTAATCCGTATGCGTATGTTGAAGGTAATCCCGTCAAGTTTAAGGATTCGACGGGCCACGTACGTGGCTTGGCCCGTGGTTTGGTCCGTGTCATTGATCCGGATTTTGCCACCCGGAGTGCACCGGAGCTGGGACTGACGACAAAAGACTTTTCGCAGTATGATCCGGATTTGGCGGGTTGGTATGCGTATTCGGGACCACCAATGCAACGTTCTGGACGTAACGTGAATGCGGGTTCTGAAGTGGCAGCTCCCGCCCGGACCAAACCAGATACAAGTACAAAACGTCCGATTGCAATGTCCAGCCGTGGAGACGGAAATGCCACCGGTGTGCAAAACGCCGCCCCGCAAGCACAACAAAAAAGCGTGAGCGTCGAGCGCCCGATCAAGGATGTCCGTCCGGCAGAAATTGGGCCGAAACCTGGTCCATCCTCGAAATCTACACAGCCTTCAAAACCACCTACCGCAGTCAGACCCAAAACACTGGAAATTACACCTAACCCCAACTCAGCCGAGATACAAAGACTGGATGGGAAAATCAGAGAAATGAGAAATCAACGTCACCATTACATGGTCGATGAAAATCAAATTGCGAAATGGCTAGCTCGAATAGCGGAGTTACGTCAGTCGTAGTAATTGTTCTCATTCACCCAATCCACTAACCCGAGCAAACTCCACCAACCCACCGTCATGGCCAAGCCCCAACTTGTCCATGGCGGTGCGTTTCTGCCGGCTGATGGTTTTTTCACTCCGATTCAACTGCGCCGCAATCTGCCGCCCCGACATCCCCTGCACGAACAACCTCACCACCTCCAGTTCCCGCTCCGACAAACTCACCAAAGCAGCTTCATGGACTGCAGAGCTCAGCCCGTGGTTATTCAACATCCGCGCAAACCCCGGGCACAGATAAGGCTGACCCTTGGCCACCCGATTCACGGCGCGTTTAAGGTCGTTCAACGGGCTGCGCTTGTCGAATAAACCTCCAACGCCCTTGTTCAACAGCGCCCGCAGCAGCGAAGGGTTGCGCAGCATGGTCATCACGATCAACGGAACATGGGCGAAATGGCGCCTCACGTAACCCATTAACGCCAGACCATCGGGGAAATGTCCGTAGGGCATCGAATAGTCGCTGACCACCAGATCACAGGGTGTGCGGGTCATATGGTCGATGAGCTCATCGGCATCGCTGGCCAGCGCGACGATGGAACAGTTCGCAGCGGTGTCACGCAGCAGCATCTCCACGCCCTTGAGAACCACGGGGTGATCGTCCGCCAGGATGATGCGCAAAGGGTTGCCCGGGCGGACCCTGTGCGACACGGAGGTATCGTCACAGGCATCTGCGCGGGAGGGGTGGGAAGGTGTGGATTGCGGTGTTCGTTGCAGCGTCATACAGGGTCTCAACAGGGATCGATACTGCGCTGATCGCTGAAGAGAGGCTGGCTCAAGGGGATTGAATCAAGCCCTGTTCCAGCGCCTTGGCCATGGCGGCCCAGCGCGATCGCACGCCGAATTTGCGGCGGATGTTGCAAAAGTGGTAATTCACCCCGGCCTTGCTGCATTCGCAGATCTTGGCGATTTCCCAGGACGACTTGCCGGCCACGCCCCACTTGAGGATTTCCTTCTCCCTGATGGTCAGGGTGATGGCCTTGGGCGGCGGCGGGCTTTCGTGCAGTTCGAAGTTGACCTGGGTTGGCGATGATTGAACTGATGCGTCAATGGAGCGGTACATAAGTGGATCTCCCATTCATCATCATTGATGGCGTGGGCGCGACGGAATCTTCCTACTGCGTGATGGTGTGGTTCGCGCGACCGTCCTTCAGTCGCCGGTACGGCGCTGGAGGGACGGCTTCCTTATATCGCGATTCTCGAACCTTGGAACCTGTCACAAATTACAGGTGGCGAACTGTAATCAGGCAAATGGGAAATGGCTGTCAGCGGAAATACTGCTTGCCGTAGGATTCTTCTTCCTGAGGCGTAGTCTTGCGTTTCGCCGATAATTTTTTGAAAAGACGGATTTTTTTACCGGCCGTTAACGGCAGCAGCGATTGATGGCCACTGATAGAAATGTCAGGTGCATCGATTCCATCGGGCGTCCATCGATTTGGCCGTCCGTCGAATTGAAAGGCCGTACTGGCGCAATGACAGATTTCAGATAGGGTTGTGATCATGGAGCCCGCGCGACAGGAGAATACATGCGCTACTCAGCTTTGACCCAACGCATCGCCGGTGACGGTGCGGCCGCCTGGCAGATACACGATCGAGCGCTGGAACTGCGCGAGCAGGGCATCAATGTGCTGCTGCTGTCGATCGGCGATCCCGACTTCGATACACCCCAGCCCATCGTCCGCGCCGCCATCGACAGCCTGGAGGCGGGCGACACCCATTACCCGCCGGTGCGCGGCACCCAGGGCCTGCGCGACAGCATTGCCCGCAGTCACCGGCTGCGCAGCGGGCAGGCGGTGTCGGCGGAACATGTGGTGGTGTTTCCCGGTGCGCAGTGTGCGGTGTATTCGGTGGCGCAGTGTCTGCTCGATCCGGGCGACGAGGTGATCGTCGCCGAGCCGATGTACGTGACCTATGAAGGGGTGTTTGGCGCGATCGGCGCGAAGGTGGTGCCGGTGGCGGTACGTCCGGAAAACGCTTTCCGGGTCGATCCGCTGGATGTCGCGGCGCTGATCACCCCCAAGACCCGCGCCATTTTGCTCAACAGCCCGAACAACCCGACGGGGGCCAGTCTGCCGCTGGTGATCTGGCAGGAACTGGCGTCGCTCTGTGTGCGTTATGACCTGTGGTTGATCAGTGACGAGGTCTACAGCGATCTGCTTTACGAGGGCAAACACATCAGCCCCGCCAGCCTGCCGGGCATGGCCGAGCGCACGGCGACCATCAACAGTCTGTCCAAGTCCCATGCCATGAGCGGTTGGCGGGTGGGCTGGGTGATCGGGCCGAAGCGGCTGGCCGATCATCTGGATCATTTGTCGATGTGCATGCTGTTCGGCATTCCCGAGTTCATCCAGAAGGCTTCGCAGCTGGCGCTGGACCAGCAACTGCCGGAAGTGGCGATCATGCGCGAGGAGTATCGCCAGCGCCGGGACCTGGTGTGCAACAGCCTGAACCATTGCCCGGGATTGCGCGCGATCCGGCCGGATGGCGGGATGTTCGTGATGGTCGACGTGCGCCAGACCGGCCTCAGCGCCCAGCACTTTGCCGAGCGGCTGCTTGAGGGCTATGGGGTTTCGGTGCTGGCCGGCGAAGCCTTCGGGCCGAGTGCGGCGGGGCATATTCGGATCGGGTTGGTGGTGAGTCAGCTGCAACTGGCTGATGCCTGTCGGCGGATAGCATTGTGTGCGACGGATATGCTCGAGGCGCGGCGGGCTTGACAGTTTTGTGTTGCAAATGCGGGCCTCATCGCGGGCAAGCCCGCTCCCACAGGTTTGCGGGTTGTTCACAAAATCCGGTTCAACGCAAAACCTTGTGGGAGCGGGCTTGCCCGCGATGAGGCCGGTAGCCTCGACATCTTCATTGCCTGACCCACCGCCATCGCGAGCAGGCTCGCTCCCACAGTGGTTC